>JBDSRE010000184.1:0-6214 GCA_039929465.1 Sphingomicrobium sp.
CTGAACGACCAGGACATGACCGAACGAAAGCCGTCATAAACCGCTCGTGCGGACTCCGCGATCGTCCGTGGTCGGTCGCTTCCGCCCCGTGCGAAGATAGCGATCGCGACCCGCCGCCCGTCGGGCATGGTGAGAAATCCGACATCGTCGCTGAGGCCGTCCAGAGTACCGGTCTTGTGTTCCACTCGAGTGCCCTCCGGCAGCAACGCCTTCATCCGGTTCTTGCCGGTCTGGCACTGGCTCATGAAATTAAGCAACGTCGAGCGTGACGAGGGCGAAAGGATATTGCCGCGGTCGAGGCGACGAAGCAGTTCGATCATCGCCAACGGGGTGCTCGAATCGCGGCGATCCCACAAATCGCGCGGATCATTGAGCAACTGGGCGATATTGCGATCGACCTGCAAGCCACTAAACCCGTGAAAGTCGAGCCACGACTGGATTGCCGCCGGACCGCCCAGATCCTTGATCAGCATATCGGTTGCGCGATTATCGCTATGGATCAGCATTCGCCCCATGAGGTCGCGCGCACGTTCCTTGCCGATGGTGTCGAGCAGCGAGCGGCGTCCATGATCGACCTGAGTCAAAAAGGCGGCGGCGACCGCGATCTTGACTGTGCTTGCCATCGGATAGGGGGTCGAACCCTTGACGTTGATACTTTCGCCGGTGGTCAGGTCGAGCGCTGCGATGCCGACATCGGCCGTCTTTCCAGCCATCAGATAATTGAGCTGCTGCTCGACCGCGGTCAGGACCGGGCTCGTGGCCGCGCCTGCCGGCTGCGCGGAGCACAGCGCCAGAAGCGAAAGCAAGACGGTCATTTTACGCTTCATAATTTAACTGCGCCCCACCGCGCTCACATTATCATCGTCGCCAAAAGACCACATTCTCTCCAAATTGTAAAAGTTTCGCACTTCGGGGCGGAAAATATGGACGATCACGTCATTGGTGTCGATCAGCACCCAGTCGGCTGCCGGAAGCCCTTCAATGCGCGCGATAAGCCCGGTCTGCTGCTTGATTCGGTCGGCGAGCTTGGCCGCCATCGACGCCACCTGGCGGGTCGATCGGCCCGAGGCGATGACCATGTGGTCGGCGATGTTCGACTTACCTGCAAGCGGGATCGAGACCACTTCCTGCGCCTGGTCGTCGTCGAGCGACTGAAGCACGATCTTGTGGATCTGGTCGACGGCGATCGGCGGACGCGGCTTGCTGCCGGCAGTGCCGGTGCCTTCAGCGGGACGTGGGTTCAAGTCGATTCCTAGCAAGGTTTGGTTTGGCCGGGGCGCGCCGCTTCGATGCAGATGCGGCAATTGGGCTGTGCCAATGGGGGTTGTTCGCGCGAATTGCGGTGGCGGACGTGCGGTCTTGCGGCAGGCGAAGGAATATGATCGCCGGTGCACTCCATTGCGTCCATTGCATCGCTTGGCCGGAAGGATGGACGAACCGCCGCAGCCAACCCATTGCGCGAGCCGCCTGGGCGGTGCGATTATAACCCGGGCGCGGCAGGACCGCAATCGGGACCATTCGGGCTAAATCCCTCCAATCCCGCCATTGGTGAAATTCCGCAAGAGTGTCGCTTCCAATCAACCAGATGAACCGGTGCTGCGGGTAGAGCGCTTTGAGCCGGCTCACGGTGTCGATTGTGAAGCGCGTTCCGAAGCGAGCTTCGGCATCCGAGACGCGGATTGGCGCGCGCCGCGCCATCGCTTTGGCGGAAGCCATTCGCGCGTCGAACGGAGCCATATCCCTGGCCCCTGCCTTGAGTGGGTTGCCCGGCGAGACCAGCCACCACACCTCATCCAGCCCAAGCACTCGAAGCGCCTCAAGGCTCAGGCGGCGATGCCCGCGATGGGCCGGGTTGAACGAACCGCCGAGAAGGCCAATGAGCGCCATGCTGGAAACGGCTAGCACGGCCGTTCACTGCTATCTATGACTGAAGGCGAGGAACAGGGAGGCACGTGACCGATCTTGAATCTTTAGGCGACGCCGTAACCGGCGGCGTTCTGGGCCGAGCAGTCGAGACCAGGACTGGCGAAGCGGACGGCCGCGGGGCTGAAGTCTGCTGCCTCAATTGCGGCGCTGTTCTGACCGGTCCCTATTGCCACGAGTGCGGCCAGCAGGCGCATGCTCACCGCACGTTGAGCGCTTTTTTCCACGACCTCCTCCACGGCGTATTGCATTTCGAAGGAAAAATCTGGCGAACGCTGCCGCTGTTGGTGTGGAGACCAGGTGAATTGACCCGCGATTATATCGAGGGCCAGCGAGCACGCGTCGTTTCGCCGATCGCCCTGTTTCTGTTCTGCGTATTCATGCTGTTCGCGATCGGAAGCCTGACCGGCGGGCTCGACCTCGGCAAGGGCCCGACAATCGCTGCTAGTCTCGACGAGCAAATCGCAAACGAGAAAAAAGCCATCGCAACCCTCGAAACGGAGCGCTCCAAAGCGGCGTCGCAGCGGCACCCGACCATTGAGATTGACCGCAAACTCAAGGCCAGCCGCGATGACCTCGGCGGGCTAAGGTCGCTTCGATCAAAAAACCTCAGTGTTGACGACGACACTATTTCGTCCGCCATTCCGGACTGGCTTCGCCGCGGCATCACGCACGCCGCCAAGAATCCCGAGCTCATCTTCTACAAGCTCAAGACCGATGCCTATAAATTCGGCTGGGCGCTAATACCCCTGTCAGTGCCGTTCCTGTGGCTGTTGTTCCCGTTCAGCCGTCGGTTCAGGCTCTACGATCACACCGTATTCGTGACCTACTCCCTGTGCTTCATGTCGCTGCTGGCCATGCTTGCGATGGTGCTCGGCCGGATCGGCCTGGATTCGGTCCTCAGCCTGCTGTCGCTGATTCCGCCAGTGCACATGTACCGCCAACTGAAGGGAGCTTATGGATTAACCCGCTTCGGAGCGCTGTGGCGCGCATCGCTGCTGACGATCTTCGCTTTTATCCCCGCCGTCCTGTTCGTCATAATTATCGCCGGGGTCGGAATCTCGGCCTAAGCTCGGCAGGGAAATTTCCCGGCGAGCATCCGGGTTACTGCGTCGACCATGGTCATTCGCTTGCGTTCGGTTGACGGAATCGACCCGATTCGGTCGATGAATTCGTCGCTCGACATGTCTCGTTTGACGCTTGGCGGGCAATAGGCACCGTGGCCGCCGCCTTTTTCCGCCGCGAGACGGCGCGCCTTGACGATATCACCGGCACCTTGGACCTCGGCGAGGAGGGTCTTGATCTCCTTGCGCTGGAAAAGCGCCAGCGGGCCCTTTTTCTTGAGCTTGATTGCTCGCTGATAAAAGACATCGGCATTCATTTGCTGGGCCTGGGCAGGTGCAGCGAGACCTGCGCAAACCGAGACCGAACAAATGGCGAGCGCAATTCGCGCAACCTGGTGCAACTCTGATCTCCTCAACCGCGCATACACGCACGAAGCCGCCGCACCCTAAGAAATAAAGCCCTGATGACAAGCACTTAAAAGCTCCAGGCCTGGAACTAGCGCGGCAGCGAATATTCATGAACGGCCATTCGACCTGAACGGATCAGATGGGCCGAGCCGATGAACCCAGCTTTAACCGCGCGTCAGGCGCCCGCCGGTGCCGGTCCGCCGATCCCCGTCTTGGGACGCTTGGCCTTGGGAATCGAAGAGCCGGCGGTCGGGATCGAAGGCGTCGAGGAACCGCCACGGTCGATCGTTTCCCCTTGCAAAACGCGCGTGATTTCCTCGCCCGACAAGGTCTCATATTCAAGCAGTGCCAGAGCGAGGGTTTCAAGTTCGGCGCGGAACTCGGTCAGCACCTTCTTGGCGCGGTCGTAGCCCGCCTCAACAACCCGGCGGATTTCCTTGTCGATCGCCTGCGCGGTTTCGTTCGACATGTTCTTCTGGCGGTTGACCGAATAGCCAAGGAACACTTCCTCATCGGCTTCGGCATATTGCAGCGGTCCAAGCTTGTCCGACATGCCCCAGCGGGTAACCATATCGCGGGCCAGGCCGGTGGCATAGCTGATGTCCGAAGAAGCGCCGGAGCTGACCTTGTCGTAGCCGAACACAACTTCCTCGGCGACCCGGCCGCCCATCGCAACCGCCAGGTTGGCGTACATCTTGTCGCGGTGATAGCTGTAGCTGTCGCGCTCGGGCAGGCGCATGACCATGCCCAAGGCGCGGCCACGCGGAATGATCGTCGCCTTGTGAATCGGATCCGATGCGGGCTCGTGAATGGCGACAACGGCGTGACCGGCCTCGTGAAAGGCAGTCATCCGCTTTTCATCTTCGGTCATGACCATCGACTTGCGCTCGGTGCCCATCATGACCTTGTCCTTGGCCTCCTCGAACTCCTTCATCGCCACCAGACGCTTGCCGCGGCGGGCAGCAAGCAGAGCCGCTTCGTTGACGAGGTTGGCGAGGTCGGCGCCGGAAAAGCCCGGAGTGCCGCGGGCGATGACTCGCGGATCGACGTCAGGCGCCAGCGGGACCTTTTTCATGTGCACGTGAAGAATCTGTTCGCGGCCATCGATGTCGGGACGCGGGACCATGACCTGACGGTCAAAGCGGCCGGGACGCAGGAGCGCCGGGTCAAGGACATCGGGGCGGTTGGTCGCGGCGATGATGATGATGCCTTCATTGGCCTCGAATCCATCCATCTCGACCAGCAATTGGTTCAAGGTCTGCTCGCGCTCGTCATTGCCATTGCCGAGGCCGGCGCCGCGATGGCGGCCGACCGCGTCGATTTCGTCGATGAAGACGATGCACGGCGCGCTTTTCTTGGCCTGTTCAAACATGTCGCGGACCCGGCTTGCACCGACTCCGACGAACATTTCGACGAAATCCGACCCCGAAATGGTGAAGAACGGCACTTCGGCCTCGCCGGCGATGGCGCGGGCGAGCAGGGTCTTACCGGTGCCCGGAGATCCGACCAGCAGAGCGCCCTTGGGGATCCGACCGCCCAATCGCGCGAATTTACCCGGGTCCTTGAGATATTCGACGATTTCCTGAAGCTCTTCGCGGGCCTCATCAATTCCGGCGACATCGGCGAAGGTGACCCGGCCTTCCTTCTGGGTGAGCATCCGCGCACGGCTTTTGCCGAAGCCCATCGCACCCGAACCGGCATTTTTCTGCATCTGGCGCATAATGAAGATCGCGATTCCGATCATCAGCAGGAAGGGCAGCGAATTGTAGAGCAGATAAATCCAGATGCTCGACTGCTCCTCGGCCTTGACCTGGACCGCGACGCCCTTGCCGATCAGCCGGTCGGAGACTTTGGCGTCGGCGGGAGCAACGGTGTGGAACGCCTCGCCGCTGTCGAGCTTGCCGGTAATTGCCGCATTGCCCGATGTACCCGTGGCCATGGTGACCGATCGGATATTACCCGAATCGACCTTTCGGACGAAATCGGAATAGGCCATGGCGTCGCCCGCAGTCGCGCTTGACCCGCCGCCGCCGATCAACTGGACGAACAGAATGAGGCCGAAGATTATCCCGGCCCAGATGAGGAAATTCTTGGTCCAGGGGTTGCCCGGCTTCTTCTCATTATCGTTCATCGTTCGTCCGCCTGTCGGGAGCGATCTGCCCAGACTCTTAAGATAGGCCGATTGGTTCCGATGACAATGAGTGTGGCGAACTAGGCTTGGTCTGCGCTTGGCTTTGAGCGTTGGCTTTGACCTTGCGAACGGGCGCTTTGGCGAAAATCCAGGTTGCTCCGCCACTGCACGCGACCCCGCGCAAGGTCGCTTTTTTCCCCGACGCCAATGCCGCAAGCAAGCGGTCCGTTTGGCTCCCGCGAAGGGCCGCTCCGCCGCCTTCGCTGGCAAGGCCGGTGATTGCGCGCGACACCAGTCGCCGACGAATTTCGCGTGGCAGTCCGGTGGGATCGAGGGCAATCCTGCCGCCGTCGACCGTCGCCGCGCGGTCCCATTCGCGCCGCGCCGCCCAGTTCAGCGCGGCATCGGCATCGGCAAGATGCGATGCGCTCGCCGCGACCGCTTGGGCGCCGAGCCAGGCCGCCTCGTCCAATGCTTTGCGGACCCGAACCCGTTCGAATTTCTCGTCGTCATTGCTGGGGTCGGTGGCGGGGGTAACTCCCGCTGCCTCGCACACGGCCTTGAGCTGGTCGCGAGACCAGCCGAGCAACGGACGAACCAGCGCTTCGTCACTCCCCGGGACGCGCACCGTCAAGCGCATCCCGGCAAGACCCGTGAGGCCGGCACCGCGCGCCAGACGCATGAGCAG
>JBDSRE010000185.1:0-4896 GCA_039929465.1 Sphingomicrobium sp.
GGGGTTCCGGCGACGCTCGGCTATCGCGGCTATACCAAAAGCTGCTGCACCTCGATCAATCACGTCGTGTGCCACGGCATTCCCGGCGACAAGGCACTCAAGGACGGCGACATCGTCAACATCGACGTCACCCCGATCGTCGATGGCTGGCACGGCGACACCAGCCGAATGTTCCTCGTCGGCGACGTCCCGATCAAGGCCAGCAAGCTGGTTGATGTAACCTACGAATGCCTGATGCTGGGACTGGCACAGGCCCGCCCCGGCAACCGTGTCGGCGACATCGCCAACGCCATCCAGACTCACGCCGAGCGCCACCGTTATTCGGTGGTCCGAGATTTCTGCGGGCACGGCGTCGGCCGCCTGTTCCACGATGCGCCGGAGATCGTCCACGCCGGCCGCCCCGGCACCGGTCCCGAGCTCAAGCCCGGGATGATCTTCACCGTCGAACCGATGATCAACATCGGCAAGCCCGATTGCAAGATGCTCGACGACGGCTGGACCGCAGTCACCCGCGACCGCTCGTTAAGCGCGCAGTTCGAACATTCGATTGGGATTACCGAGGACGGCTGCGAGGTGTTTACGAAGAGTCCCACGGGATTAGACAGGCCGCCGTACGCCTGAAGGTGGCAAGGTCCGCTTTCGACCCCTTGCGGACACTCAGCCTGCAGAACTCACCCAGAGGTTTCCTTTCGCAGGCGTTCCTCTTGCTCCGCAAGTTCCGGCGTTAGCGCGTCACCGAAGTCAGATGTTTCGAACAAAGGGCGAATCTCGATCTCGCTCGGGCCGGGCATAGGATTGGGACAGCGCCTAACACACTCTACTGCTTCGGACATGTCCTTGACTTGCCAGAGCCAAAAGCCCGCGACCAACTCGGATGTCTCCAAAAATGGTCCATCAACGACAGTGCGATTGGCCCCATTGAAAGATACGCGCTTCCCTCTTGAGGACGGGTGTAAGCCTTCCCCAGCTAGCATGATACCTGCATTCACCAGCGCTTCGTTGAAGTTGCCCATTGCCTCTAGCATCTGGGGGGAAGGCATCTTTCCTTGTTCGCTGTCATTTGTTGCCTTCACCAATACCATTACGCGCATTGCTCGTCTCCTCAGCCATCAGATTGCTTTGGGCTATCGGGCGTCCGCTTTCCGCTCATTGCGGCCGTTCAGTTCATTCAACTCGTTCGGCAATCCGATCACAAAGTGGAAGCCAAATGCCATCTCGTTTCCATTCCCAAGTGATTTCTTGCTTCTGATGTTTACCGGAAAAGATGATCTTGGCTCGCTCTGTATCGCCCGTTAGCGTCCATGCTTCGCGCTCTCGCTTTACTCTGTAGTTGCGGTGGAATCCGTGGTTTTCAAAGCTTCTCGCAAAATAGCTGCCGTTGTCTGAGACACCCATTATACTTAGCGTGTCGAAGCGCGAGCCAGAGATGTCGGCTCTCTCTTCCTGCACGAGAAAGAACCTTCCGGTGTGCCAGACACCTTCATGCGTGCTCAGCCATGCTTCACCATTCGACTTTGGATCGTCACCACTTTGATTAGTCCCGCCATAAGATGTCCCTCGAGCCGTCCACCGACCCAGAAACACTTTTAACGCTTCGTGTTTTTCACTCCGCTCCATCAGATCCTTCTTTCGGTCAGTAAGGGAATGATGGGTGCATAATCCTGCACCATTAATGTCCGCTTTCCACCCATATCGGACATTAACGACTTGTGCGGTCCCAGTCCCTGACAAGCGCTTCGGCGGTTGTTACATCTTCGGGGAAATCGACCTCGCCCCATTCATCGCCGCTGATATCCAAGGTTTGCACTTCCTGATCCACAGCTAGCTGGTGGATGACCCGCAGATACCAGATATTGGTGCCCTCGGCGCTGCGCATCGCAGCTTCGATCGCCGTGCGGAAGCGCTCGGCCCCGCCGTCCCGGAACGCCAATAACCCGATCGATTCGGCATTGACCCTGCCGCCCTCGATCCGCTTGCCGATGGCTTTGAGCAACCCGCCTTCCTCGACCACCTTCATGTCGTCGTCGTCATAACCGTCGGCCTTGCGGTCGATGGTCACGCAAATCCCCGGCTGATGATTGGCGACGACCCGTTTCATCAGCACTTCGGACACCAATGTGTCGCCGTTCCACACCAGGCAATCCCCGCCCAGTTCTTCCCGCGCCATGTACAGCGATCCGGTATTGTCGGCGACCTTAAAGAAGGGATTGAAGATCGTCCGCACTTTCGGCCCGCCTTCCCCGCGCGCCGCGATCGCCGCTTCGATCTGGTCGTCGCGAAAGCCGGTCACCACCACCGCGTCGCCGACCCCGCACGCGCTTAGCGTATCGAGCTGGCGGTCGAGCAGGCTGCGCCCGTTGAACAAAATCAAGCATTTGGGCTTGTCGTCGACGAGATGGCCGAGGCGCGACCCCTGGCCGGCCGAAAGGATGATTGCTTTCATGACTTGAGCGGCCTTTGCTTGGAAATGCGGCGGCGATTGGGCATTAGCGTTCGAACGGGCAAAATGGAGCGGACCTCAAGTGAAAAAGATCGAGGCGATCATTAAGCCCTTTAAGCTCGACGACGTCAAAGACGCGCTTCACGAGGTCGGAGTGTCGGGACTGACGGTGTCTGAGGTCAAGGGTTTCGGCCGCCAGAAGGGCCATACCGAACTCTATCGCGGCGCCGAATATGTCATCGATTTTCTGCCCAAGGTCAAAATCGAGGTGGTGGTCGAAGCCAATATGGTCCAGCGCGCGGTCGAAGCGATCGAAAATGCCGCCCGCACGGGGCGCATCGGCGACGGCAAGATCTTCGTCATCGACATCGAACAAGCGATCCGAATCCGCACCGGCGACCGGGGTCGGGACGCACTTTGATTCGGCGCGCCTCAGATCCCGTTCTTCCTGAGCGGAAGGCCAAAGGCCCGTAGTCAGACGAACGGAGTTTTGCTCTACCATTCCGTCCGGCTAGAGACGTTGCAACCATGGACGACCCCCGACTCAATTCAATGGCGCCCGAGGAATTGCGCAGCGCCATGCGCAGCCTCGGTTATCGCACTCAGAACGACCTCGCCCAGGCGATCGGCGTGTCGCGCAGCGCGGTCAGCCTGTGGCTTGAAGGAAAAGTCGGGGTCCCCCGCCCCATCGCGATGCTGCTGAGAATGCTGTTGGCGGCGCAGCGGCGGGTTTATTGAGCCAGGTGATGATCGAGCTCGACGACCAGCAGCAGGCGGCGCGCGAGTGGTTCGAAACCCTGCGCGACCGAATCTGCGCCGAATTCGAAGCGATCGAGCGCGAGGCTGGAAGCGACGCCGCCTTCACCTTCACCCCGTGGAACCGCGAAGATGCCTCGGGAGAGCCCGGCGAAACCAACTCCGGCGGCGGGGGTATGCGCGGCCAGATGAATGGCCGGGTATTCGAAAAGGTCGGGGTCAATGTTTCGACCGTCGGCGGCACCTTCTCGCCCGAATTCGCTGCCCAGATTCACGGCGCCGACAGCGACCCGAGCTTCTTTGCCACCGGCATCAGCCTGGTTGCGCACATGGCCAATCCACACGTCCCCGCGGTCCACATGAACACCCGCTTCCTGACCACCACCAAGCGCTGGTTCGGCGGCGGCGCCGACCTCAATCCGGCAATCCCTGATAAGGACGATACCGAAGCCTTCCACGCCCGACTGCGCGCCGCCTGTGCTGCCCACGACCCGACGTTCTACCCGCACTTCTCGCAATGGGCGGAGGAATATTTCTGGCTTCCCCATCGCCAGGTCGCGCGCGGCGTGGGCGGCATTTTCTACGACCATCTCGAAGGCCATTTCGACGGCCATTTCGCCTTCACTCGCGAAGTCGGTGAGGCACTGCTGGATGCATTCCCGAAGATCGTCCGGGCGCGAATGAACATGCCGTTCACCGATGCGGACTTGGAGCGCCTGCTCGAATTTCGCGGGCGCTACGTCGAGTTCAACCTGCTCTATGACCGCGGCACCCTGTTCGGGCTCAAGACGGGGGGCAATATCGATGCCATATTGATGAGCTTACCGCCGCTGGCGCGGTGGAGTTGACCCGCTCGGTCTGCTCGTCAAACAGGCGTGACCGACTCCTCGACGGTATCTCTCCCTGACAGCTGCACATAAATCCGCGCAAGCATGACCGCGAACAACGCGTAGAATGCGGCGTTGATCAGCCCCACGATGAGGCCGACGACCAGCGCGCTCGTGCTCATCGGTTCTATCGGCCCAAGCGCGACTGCGACCACAGTACCCGCGGCGGCGCTGACTGCGAGGAGAACGATCACCGCGCCGATGGTCAACATCACAAGGAAGCCGAATAATTTCCACCACACGCCTTTGGTCAGCGCCCAGCTGCGCCGGATGATTTCGACCGGTCCGGCCTGCTCGGCGCTAGCAACCGGAGTGCCCATCAGCATCCGCACGCCAAGGAACAAAGCGACCAAGAAAATGACCAATATGATTAGTGACAACGTCGGGGTCAGCGAGGTCATGGTCCGGTCGAGCTGCACTCCGCTGAGGCTGGCGACGACGAATAACGGAATGCACAGAACGGCCAGCGCCAGTCCGACTAGCAGCGCACTGACGAAGTAGACCGGCATCCGTCGCGCGGCGTGGGCAATCGCCCCGCCGACGCTCACCGACGGCTTGAGCGCGAGCCGAACCACGGCCAGCTGCCCGACCAACGACAACAGGACGAACACCAACGTCAGCAGCTGGACCAACACCGGACCCTGCTGCTTGCCGGTCATTGACCCGGGCTCGATCAGCGTGCTGATCATGGTTGGCAAGCCGATCAGCGCCAGAGCGACGATTGAAATCAACCGTCCGTCGCGTTTGAAAGCTGCTTTGGTTTCGTCCCACGCGGTGGAAATCGACAGGCTCACTGGTCCCTCCCTTTATCGT
>JBDSRE010000186.1:0-6178 GCA_039929465.1 Sphingomicrobium sp.
GCTTCGTGTCCGAGCGTGGCAAGATCGTCCCGAGCCGCATCACTGCGGTCAGCACCAAGAAGCAGCGCGAGCTGGCCAAGGCGATCAAGCGCGCCCGCCACATCGGCCTGCTTCCCTATGTCGTGAAATAAGGGAGGCCTTCGAAATGGACATCATTCTGCTCGAGCGGGTCGAAAAACTGGGCGCGATCGGCGACGTCGTCTCGGTCAAGGACGGCTTTGCCCGCAATTTCCTGCTTCCCAACAAGAAGGCGCTCCGCGCCAATGCCGCCAACCGCAAATTGTTCGAGGCCAACCGGACCAAGATCGTGGCCGACAACGACAGCCGCCGGGGCGATGCCGAAACCGCGTCGAAGGACGTCGACGGCAAATCGGTGACTCTGATCCGCCAGGCATCGAATACCGGCCAGCTATACGGTTCGGTGTCGACCCGCGACATCGTCGAGGCGATGGACGGCGAAGCGATCAAGCTGACCAAGAGCCAGATCATCCTCGGCCGCCCGATCAAGAATATCGGCATGCACGAGGTCAAGGTGGTGCTCCACCCCGAGGTGACGGCGACGGTCAAGGTCAATGTCGCGCGCTCGCCCGAGGAGGCCGAGCTTCAGTCGCAGGGCGTCGACGTCATGGCCCAGATGCTCGAACGCGACACTGCGGCGATTGCCGAGGATTCCGCGCCGGGTTCGGCTGGGGATGCGGTTGAAGGCGGCGACGACGCCCCCGAAGGCGGTGTTGCCGCTGAAGGCGAAGCGACCGAAACAACTGCCGAGGAAGCTCCTGCGGACACCGCCGAAGCTTCCGCCGAGGAGCCCAAGGCCGACTAATCCGGCTTTCTGCGCTACTAGGAATTGGGCCGTCGGTGATTATGACCGGCGGCCCTTTTTGCGTGCGGCGGGCGGTTCGTCGATTCTGAACGAGTGGCGCCGGAACACGAATCGAGCAGCCACGGTTAAGGCTTTGGAGCAAGCGGGGGCGCTGTGACCCAAGGAGTAAGCCATGACCACCGAACGCGACGACAGCCAGGATCAGGACAGCCAGAACAAGGACACCCTTGACCAAAAGGACAGCAAGCAGCAGCCGAGCGGGCAGCAGCCGAGCGACCAGCCAGAGTTGGGCCAGCAAGGCAGCCAGCAGCCGAGCGGCGGCTCGCAATCTGCTTCACCAACCGACAGCCCGTCGGGCGGTCAGGCTGCTAGCGGCCAATCGGCCGAGCAGAGCGACACGATGACCAGCCAATCGCCTGGCCAATCGACCAGCCAGCCAAGCGGCGAGGAAACCGATCAGTCTTCGGGCCAGACGAGCAGCGAGGAAACCGGTCAATCGTCAAGCGACGAGTCGGACCAGGCCGGCTCCGGCGGCTTCGTCGCCTCGGAAAAGTCCGACAGCGGCGACTATCTGCGGGAAAAGGGCGAATCCGAGAGCGATATCGAAGGATCGTCGAACAGGTCCGAGAACGACGGCCGTTAAGCACCGGCAAGTCCCATCAAATCTGCCGCGTCCCCACGCCGGGGGCGCGGCTTTTTCATGCCGGCTGGCTGAGCATCGCCTGTTCGCGCTCGATCGACTCTGCAAAGCTCGGCCGGACGAGGATCGAATCGACATAAGCGAAGGTGCGTGTGAACCGGCTTTCATCAAGCTCCCGCGCGGCGTGGCGCAGATTGACGAACACGCTGGCGACCGAAATGTCGGCCAGAGTCAGTGTTTCTCCGACCAGATAGCCGCCGGGATCGGGGACCAGCGCCTCGAGATAGTCCAGCAACGGCGGAAGTTCCTCACGCTCGGCGGTCGCGGCCGCCGCTTCATCACCATCTCGGCCCAGAAAGCGGGGCGCGACGATGCGGTTGAAGAACATCCTACCGCCGCACGGCATCAGCACGGTATCGGCATATTCGTCGAACCACACCGCTCTGCCGCGGCCCCGTGGATCGTCGGGGATCATTCGGGGTTCGGGATAGCGGGCGTCGAGGTAATGCGCGATTGCGCTGGAATCGGCGAGCGTGAAGCCGTCGTCATCGATCGCCGGCATTTTTCGCATCGGACTGGCGGCGAGAAATTCGGGGCTGTGACCGCTGAGTCCGCTGAACTCGAGGTGAAAATCGACCCCCTTTTCGACTGCGATCGCGACCACCTTGCGGACGAACGGCGACAGGGTCGAGCCATAGATGATCATTTGCCGCCTCCTTGGATTTGCGCCGCAAATAGCAAGCGGCTGGGCACGCGCCTAGCGGATGCGATAATGATCCGCGATCCGATCGAGGGCGATGGTCAGCACCAATTTGCCCGCCCGCGCCGGCCAGCCGAGCGCGCCCTCCGCCTCGCGCATGCCATCGCCGGCGCAGACGATCCGCCACAATATGTCGGCCAGCCCCGGTCCGGCGTGGCCAATCGCGCAATCGAAGCGGCGCCTGGCGTCGATCTGCGCCCCGCGCGGGTCGGGCGTTGCTCCGGCCCCGCCGCGCCCGCGCGCGATCGGCGCCGAATCCCACGCCATGGTCACGCGCGGCGCCAACTGGGCCTGCTTCCAATCACCGCGGAGGCGCTCACCGGCCTCGAACTGCCGCCTGCTGACCAGCCCGCGCGACACCAGCCAGCCGAGCGGCGATTCGGCCAGATTGACCGTCACCGAGCGCGCCGGGCGGGGGCCGACCGGTCGGCTTTCCCGGTCGTCGAACCCGATTGCTCGCTCGACCAGCAAGCGGCCATCTTTGCGTCTTTCCATACCCTGTCCCCATCTCTGAATGAGCCAGCACGCTTGCCACATGGGCAAAAGTGTAGGAAAGGAGAATAACCGTATAGGTTCTACGCTTCGGGGGAAGAAAGTCATGTTCACACGTATTCGCGAGGTCCGCCGGGCGCGCCAGATGACCCTCGACGATGTCGCCCGCGCCTGTGTTCCCCCGACCACGCCGCAAACCATCGGTCGGCTCGAGACTGGTACGCGCACGGTGTCGATCGGCTGGCTCAACCGAATCGCCGATGCGCTTGGGGTCGAGGCGTCGGATTTGGTCGCCGCAACCCCCGACCAGGCCGATCTCAAGGTCGCCGCGTTGATCGGGCCAGCGGGTGCCCACGCCCCCAAACGCAGCCAGATCCTGGTCGCGCCCAAGGCCGGCGCTAATCATGTCGCGGTGGTGGTCAGCGGCGGTCTCGGCGATTATCGCGCCGGCGACGAATTGTGGTGCGAACTGCTCCAGCCGGAAGATTTCGCCCGCGGCCTCAACCGCGACGTGCTCGTCCCCCGCCCCGCCGGTCGATTCCTCTTCGGACGCCTGATCGATCGCGATCCGGAGCGCCTCCAATTGCTCCCGCTCGGCGCCGGCGCACGCCAGCAGATCGTCGCCAACCCGCCGTGGATCGCGATGGCGGTCAAGCTGGTGCGCGGGTTGTAGGAACCGAAAATGAAGCGGACTAGTCCAACCTCAAAAATCAGCCGTCGACGGGACTCCTAATACTGAATCTTGTCGGTCTTGGCGGCATATTCTTTCCACACTTCGACCGCTTCGGGCCGCATGATCTGGGTCAGTTTCATCGACCGCTGGTCCATCGGCTTGCGAATTTCGTCATAGATCATGCTGTCGTCGAAATTGCCGTATTTGAGGGCGTCTTCGACATTGGCCGCATAATAGACAGTCTTTATTCCGGCCCAATAAGTCGCGCCAAGGCACATCGGGCAGGGTTCAGCGCTGGTGTACAGCGTCGCGCCTTCAAGGTTGAAGGTGCCCTGATCGCGGCAGGCATTGCGGATCGCCTCGATCTCGCCATGCCAAGTGGGGTCGTTTTCGGCGACGACGCAATTGCGGCCTTCGCCGATGATCTCGCCGTCCTTGACGATGACCGTTCCGAACGCGCCGCCGCTGCTGTCGATGATCGCCGCTTTGCGCGACAGCTCAATCGCGCGGGCCATGAATTTATCGTTGTTTTCGTCAGCCATGCTTAACCCCCGATTTTGATGCCGTCCGCGGTGCAGACCCAAAGCGAATCAAATCAATACAGATTGTAGAGGACTTGTCACTCGGGATAAATTACCTCGGTTCAATGACCGATTCTCCGCCAAAATCCAATGCCGCGATCCTGCTCGCCAAATTCCATTTGCGGCCGGGGACCGATGAGGAATTCACCGCCTGGCAGACCCGGGCCTTGTCGCGCGCCGCAGGAGCCGACGGTTTCGTCAGTTCCGAGGTTACGCCCGCCAGCGCCCTCAGCCCGGCGTGGGCGGTGAAGCTTCGGTTTCGCGACACCCCGATGCTCGATTCCTGGCGGCAATCGCCCGACTGGCAGTCGCTCCTCGACGAGACCCAGGGCCTTCTCGCGCCAAAATCCGCGATCGAAACCGAAGTGACGGAGACCGGACCCGACGGCGGTGTGGTCGAGGTCATCGTCACCCGGGTTAAGCCCGGCAAGGAAGCCGCCTACCGCGACTGGGAGACGAGGATCCAGCAGGCGCAGTCGAAATTTCCCGGCTATCTCGGGTCCTACGTGCAGCCGCCCATCGCCGGCGAACTGGGCTGGACCACGCTGATGCGGTTCGGCAGCGCGGAGCAGCTTGATTCATGGCTCAAGTCGCCGGAGCGGACGGCATTGCTAAAGGACGCCCAACCGTTGATCGATTACGCCCATCTGCAGCGCGTCGATTCGTCGTTTCCGGGCTGGTTTCCGACCGATCCCAGCACCGGCAAGGGTCCGCCCAACTGGAAAGCCGCGATGCTTGTTCTGCTCGGGCTGTTTCCGATCGTCATGCTCGAAGCGAAATTCCTCAGCCCGCAGCTGGCGTTCCTCAATTCCTCCCTCGGCATGTTCATCGGCAATGTCATCAGCGTCGCCTTGACGACCTGGGCGACCATGCCGTTGTTCATCAAGGCATTCGGCTGGTGGCTGTTTCCAAAATCGGACGGATCGGGCGCCAATTCGAACCTCCTCGGCACCGCGGTCATCCTCGGGCTGTTCGCCGCCGAAGTCGCCGCACTGTCGCACCTGCTTTAGCCGGATTGACGTAAGGGTTGGGTGGCCACGCGCTCGATCCGTGAACGCACAAGCGCACTCAGACCGAACCGGGATAGGTAACCGGATGTTCGTTCAAAGCGTGCGCCAAGGTCACCGGTCCGCGCGCGATCATCTTCCAGTGATCGACGTCGAGATCGTCGAGCATCCATGCGCCAATGAGTCCGCAAAGCAGCCAAAACAATGCGGCAACGCCAATAGCAAATTTCATCGCCAGCCCCGCTCAGTCAAACCGGGAAATTGCACTTCACTGGTGGCAGCCTCGATTGGTACGTCAATCGGCACCAATCGGCACCGCCGAGGCTGTCACATGAGCCGTCCCCCGCTTGAGCGCAAAGCGGTGAAGGATTTACCAACGGCGAAGTCTTTTCTTGTTCCTGGTGGCCGGTTCCGTCCCATCCCGGCACAGCGGCTCCCTTCGATATGGTTAGTGCGCCCTCAACAGAATAATCCTCCATCTCGGGGAGGCGGGACCAATGAGTGCTGGACGTACAGAGGAACGGCGCAAGCTAGAGCGCAAGCAGGTGATGCTTGCAGGAACCCTGGAGCGCCTCGGCCATGCCGTGCCCGTTCGGGTCGTCAATCTTTCACCTTTTGGGGCGACCGTGACTGGCGGCGATCTTCCGCAACGCAATGCGCGCGTCGAATTGCATCGCAACGGCAAACACATGCGCGGTCGCATGAGTTGGGAAAGCAATGACCGGGCCGGCATTCACTTCGAAGAAGCCTGCGATGTACCCGGATTACTGCGAACAATCGCGGTGCCAAGACGCGGGTATAGCGAAACGTGCCGGCGCCCATCGCTGAAACCAGAACGTGTGAGCGAGTCGGAACAGGCCAGCATCGAGCGCTGCGCAGCACTCCTCGGCACCGCCATTTTTCGGTGAGTCGGGAAATTTCGCGATCCGTTGACCGGTTCTAAGTGGGCAAGTGCGGGCCTGAAGCGGGCACGGTGCGCAAGCGTCGCACGCGGAAATCCCCTTTACGATCGCCGCAGCCTGCGCCCTAACCGAGCGCCCGAGCGTGCGCTATAATCGCGCGCCAGACCGCGCCATCGGGGTCGCGCCGCCCGTGGTGGGCGCTGACGGGCTCGAACCGCCGACCCTCTCGGTGTAAACGAGATGCTCTACCAACTGAGCTAAGCGCCCGCGCGCGGCAACGCGCCGGGCCTCGTGCCATGC
>JBDSRE010000187.1:0-7462 GCA_039929465.1 Sphingomicrobium sp.
CCGTTCACAGTACGGGCCAGACGGCAGTGCGGATGCGCCGCAGCGTGAATTACAAAAAAGACCGAAGTGGAAAGGAGACCAGACTACGGGTGCTAGTTCCTCTCGCCCTTTTGTCCGCTTTCCACCCATTGCGGACATTAGCGGCTGCGGTATGCATTACGCATGATTGACCAGGTGAGCATTCCTGGCGGCGTAGTTCACGACTTGCCGTCCGATTTGAGACAAGCACTGGCGCTCAACTCTGATGCTTTGATCACTTGGCTGGACATCACGCCCTTGGCGAGGAACGAATGGATCTGCTGGGTTCAATCGCCGAAGAGACCTGAGACACGCCGCAAGCGGAACAGCTGGGGTTGCTCAAGTCTAAGCGACGGCAAGAGGCGCCCGTGCTGTTGGCCGGGATGTCCGCATCGCTGACGCGAGCCCGTGAAGCAAATGTCCGTTTTTAACCCATTGCGTACACTCATCCTGCAGAACCTTACCGCCCTGCTGTTCCCTTTCGCAGGCGCTCCTCCTGCTCCGCAAGTTCCGGCGTCAGCAATTCACCGAAGTCAGAGGCTTCGAACAAGGGACGTATCTCGATCTCGCTTGGGCCGGGCATAGGGTTGGGGCAGCGCTTAACCCACTCAACCGCCTCGGCCATGTCTTTGACTTGCCAGAGCCAGAAGCCCGCGACCAACTCAGACGTCGCCGCGAACGGACCATCGAACACAGAGCGATCGGGACCCTTGAATGCCACGCGCTTACCTCTTGAGGATGGATGTAAGCCCTCTCCAGCCATCATGATGCCTGCATTAACCAGCTCCTCGTTAAAGTTACCCATTGCCGCCAGGAGCTCAGGGGAGGGCATCTTTCCGTCTTCGCTTTCATTCGTTGCCTTTACCAATACCATTACGCGCATTGAACGTCCTCCTCCGCGGTCATTTTCCGTACTCGGTCGAGCGTTAGCTTTCCATCCATTGCGGACGCTGAGCCAGGGGGCGCATCTATTCATTCGTTCTCGGCTTGAGTAATGGGGACTTGTTGGCAGGGGGATCTGCGATGTTGTATCGAAAACAGCTTTTCGGCATCGCGGGCGCCGTTCCGGCGATGGCCGCATTCGGCCTCATCTGGCGGTACGCGCCGCACCTTCTCGCGTTCGTCCGATTGCCCGCCGACACCACAGCGGATCGACTCGCTTTCGCAGCGCGCTGGTTAATTGTCCCTGGAATAATGCTGCTCGCAGGGGTCATCGGGGCGAGCCGCCGTGGCTTTTACGCGGATGCAATCGAGGGCACCCGCACGCCCGCCAAATGGGGCCTTGAGGTCAACCTTCGGTACAATCAGAACACAGTTGAACAGCTGTTGCTCGCCGCAATCGCTTGGGTGGCACTGGCCGTCGAGCTTCCACGCGAGAGTTTAATCGCAATACCTGCATCGGCGATCCTTTTCAGTGTAGGGCGGGTAACTTTCTGGATTGGGTATGCCGTGCATCCAATGGCGCGGGCGTTCGGTATGACCCTCACCGCGCTCCCGACGATTGCAGCATATCTATGGTTGATAGTCCGACAGTTAGGCTAGGATAAACCTAAGACGTGGGAACCCTCCGAATGTCCCCTTTCCACTGCGGACGCTATCGATCTCATACTTGAGATCGCTATCCCTCAATATTCAAGCTTCGGGTACCAATTATCGCCGCGTCCATCTCGCGTTAGGTCGAGCGCGGTCCAGAGTGGAGCGAAGTCGGGACCACCGCGTGGGTCCTTTCCCTTCGCAGCCATTTCGCCCGTCATTTCACCTTTCCAGAACAGTCGGACCTCGGCATCTTTTCCCGCGCCGACCTTCTCGAAGACGGCCAGCACCGGATATTCCAAGCCGTCTTTCGTGTTGAGACCACCGAAATCGAGCGCATAGTCGTCGCCCCGCGTCTGGCAGAATTTGAGACCGTGCCATCCCCTCTCCTGAGCGAAAGCCAATTGCCGCTCGACGGTGCTGCGGCCAAGCACTGCTAGACCAACACGCTGCATCAAGTCTCTCGCATTGGCGGCTAGCGGGCCGAGCAAGTTGGTGCACATTGGGCAAGGGCGCGCCCGACTTGGACCGTACATCCAAAAGTAAGTGACGAGAGTGTCATGGATGCCGAACAAATCGGCCAGCCCCACTTCGTTGCCGTTCATGTCATTGAACCGGTAGTCTTTCTCGATGACCGGTCCGACAGGTAGATCGCGGCGTTGCTTGGCAACTCCGTCGATTTGCGACTGGAGTGCGATTTCTTGCGCCAAAAGATTTTGGCGGGCCTCGGAGTAGGCAGCGCTCTCGCCTTCAAACGGCCTGCGTTTCGCGGCTAAATCGGTGAATGCAGTTTGCGTCATGTCTATCCTCCGAGAAAGACAACGTGTGAACTTCGCAAAGGTCCTCCGACGCGCAGGGGCTGCCGCATTGCCGTGCCGGGTTGGCCAATCTGGTCTTATCGGTCAGACAAGTGCCGACGTCAGAGCAATTTGGGGCTGATCCTATGTCCGCTTTCCACCCATTGCGGACATTAGACCTAGCGCTTGGAGAAGACTAATTGCGAACGACAGAGGCTCGAATGAATTCGTGTGGTGGCTTGAGGGGTACGCGTTATGTTGCGATGCATCTTAATTGGGAGTCTCAGCGCGTTTTCTACTTTTCCGGATGCATCTGCGGCGCCCCCACTTGGGACACGAATTCCGCCCGGTGCCTACGTGGAAGACCAAGCTGAAGTAGGGTCGCGGGCGGCGGCGTTCGGCGTTCTCGACCGATTAGGCAAATGCGTTGTGAAGGCTGATGCGCGGAACAGCATAGCGCTCATGATAGCCATCCCGACAACGCACGAGGGCCAAGGAGCACTCGACAAGATCAATCCGAAGCTGTCCGCCTGCCTGGGGAAGGCGGCAGAAGGGACGAACCTCTACGGGACAGTGACGCTCAAACTGACAGCCGCTTCTCTACGGGGCGCAATTGCGGGTGCTCTGTACCAACTGCAATTTCTGCGGCAGTCATCGAATGCGTGGCGGATACCGGCAATCGTGGCGCCAATCATCCCTCTAGAGCGGGTAACTGAAAGCAATCAGCAGCTCGTCGCGTCCTATGACTTCGTTCAATGTTTGACGAAGGCACGTCCGGCGGACGTGCGAAACCTGGTTTTAAGCAGTATCGGATCGTCCGAGGAAGACGCCGCCATGTCGCTGCTCGGACCTTTTATGGCCCCTTGCGTGACGCGAGGAACCACGATCAAAACCGACCGCAACACGCTTCGCCTGCTGCTTGCAGAGAGCCTGTACCGCTGGAGTATTACAGCGGCCTCCACTTGATCCATAGAAAGAACGCTTCTCAGGTTGATTGGATGTCGAAAGCATTTCTCTCGGCGAACGCGAATGTTCGCTTTCCACCCAAATCGGACGTTAGGTTGGTGGCAGCAGCAGCGTTGCCGATGTGATTGACGGCCATCGGCATAGTTTTATGCTGGTGAGGACGGTTCAGGAATATTCGGTGGCGATACTTGACTCTTTGGCCGTAGGCGGGCCAGCTGCATTCGCTCGGTTCCGGGGGGAACTACATGAAACTGCCTGCCTTTTTAGCGCTCAATGCCATTGCCTTTCTCGCCTGGAATTTTTCCTGCGCGCCAGCGGCCGCTCATTCAGGTGGCCTCAATTCCGAAGGCTGCCATAACAATCGGAAGACTGGCGGCTATCACTGTCATCGTGGCGGATCATCGGATCGCTCAGGACCGAAGAAGCCACGCGACTCAGGTGACGCCTTCCCAAATTGCACAGCCGCCCGGAATGCAGGTGCCACGCCAGTTCGACGCGGCGACCCTGGATACGGTCCGCATCTTGACCGGGACAATGATGGGGTTGGGTGCGAGTGAGGATCATTAGATCTGGGCGCTTGTTGCTCGCCCTAGCTTCGACTCTATCCCTATCCGCATGCAGTTCGTCGGACTCGTCATACACCGACGCTGTAGAAACACGTTCGGCAAGCTTCACGTACGGCTCTGAAGAGCCCGAAGCCGAGTCCGCCGAATTCGACGAAGATGCCGCCCGCGCTGATGCCCAGCAAGAGGCCGACGACGACGGATATTCTGGCTCCTGCACGGTCGACTGCAGCGGACATGACGCGGGTTTCGAATGGGCCGCCGAAGGCCATGACGACAGAGGCACAAGCAACAGCCGATCGTTTGACGAAGGCCAAGAGGCTTATGAGGAGGCGGTCGAAGAACGCTTAGAAGAGAAGCGCCAAGAGTTCGATGACGAAGGCGCCGAGTCCGAATACGCGGAGTGAATGCTCTGCGTTTCCCATACGAATCGGTGAATCCTTGTGCCGCTGCAAACTCCAACCATCGGCCGAAGAGAGCCTCGGTTTGGGGTCATAATCAACCTTACTCCAATCATCGGTTTCGCTGCGGGCGGGCTGCGCCTTCTCGCTTATAGTCGCAAAGAATGCGTATGTTAGGTGCGCTTACCAAATATGGAGATCAGTATGGCCGTTCAGTGTCCGAAGTGTAAGTCGGAGCAGGTGATAGCCGGGAAGAAGGGATTTGGCGCCGGCAAAGCTGTTGCAGGAGCAGTTCTCTTAGGTCCAGTGGGGCTCGCAGCAGGCATCTTTGGCCGTAAAAAGGTTATGGTCAGTTGCATTGCTTGCGGGCACACTTGGCAAGCCGGCAAGGGCTAACCAGCGATTGCGCCCGACTGCGCAGCCGCACCGTAATTCACTCGCCCACCACGTCGGCTTTCCACCCGAAGAAGACATTCGGAGGCAGCGGCTAGGCGCCTGCCGCCGGGATGGCAGGTGTTACCCCAGTGTTGCCCCGCGAGTGCGCGAGCCTTCGGCCCTTGAGCCTCGTTGGTTCTAAGTATTTGTTGTAGTTGGGTAAAAATGGAGCGGGCGAAGGGATTCGAACCCTCGACCCCAACCTTGGCAAGGTTGTGCTCTACCCCTGAGCTACGCCCGCTCGTGCGCTTCACCGATCGGCATGAGGCGACTGAGCGCCCGCAAACCATTCGGTCGAGGTGAGGCGGGCGCCTAGCAGGCGGCACCGGGTCCCGCAAGGCTGGCCTGACCGGCTTGTCGCTCATCGTTCTTCCTCCCATATGGCGCGGTGATGCCCGATGGCGGCAGTCAAGGAGCGAGCGTGGCGAGTTTGGGATTGAGCGAAGCGGAGCGCGAGTCGATTGCGCGGTTCGAAGCCGAGGTCATCGCCCCGTCGATGAGCGCGTTGGTGATTCTCGATTTCTGGGCCGAATGGTGCGGGCCGTGCAAGCAATTGGGACCGTTGCTCGACAAGATTGCCGCCGCTTATGCCGATCGCGGCGTAAAACTGGTCAAGATCGACGTCGACAAGGACAAGGCGCTGGCCGCGCAATTCCAGATCCAGTCAATCCCGACGGTCTATGCGATCCATCAGGGCCAGCCGGTTGCCGACCTCACCAATTACCGCAGCGAAAGCCAGCTGGTGAAGGTCATCGACCAGCTATTGGAGCAGCTCAAGATCGTCCCCGAGGGCGCCGCGCCCACGGCCGACATCGAGCCGCTGGTGGCAATGGGCGAGCAGGTGCTGGCCGATGGCGACGCCGCCCGAGCGGTGTCGATCTTCGCCCAGGTGCGGGAGATGGCGCCCGACGATCCAGCGACGCTGGGCGGGCTGGTTCGGGCGTTGCTCGGCGCGGGCCAGCGCGACGAGGCGCAGGCAATCCTCGATGGCCTGACCCACGACCTTGTCGCCAAGCCCGAAATCGCCCGGGCCAAGGCCGCGCTGGAAGTGGCCAATGCCGCGCCGGCCGCCGACACCGCCGAAATCGAAGCGCGGATCGCCGCCGATCCGAACGACTTGGACGCCCGCTTCGAGCTTGCCGGAGCGCATATGGCGTCGGGCAAGCGCGACGAGGCGGCGGACGGCCTGCTCGACATCATCGCGCTCGACCGCGACTGGAACGAGGGCGCGGCGCGCGCCCGGTTTCTCCAGTTGCTCGAGGCGCAAGGCCTCGGCGACAGCTGGTCGAGCGCGCAGCGGCGGCGGCTGTCGGCGTTGCTGTTCACATGAGCCGGACCATCCGGGTGCCTTTGTTCCCGCTTGCCGGCGCGATCCTGTTCCCCCGCTCGCAACTTCCACTGCACATCTTCGAACAACGCTATCGCGACATGGTCAAGGACGCGATCGACGGCGGCGGGAGAATCGCGATGATCCAGCCGCAGCTGATCGACGATGGCCACGACACCGCCTTGTTCACGGTCGGCTGCGTCGGCGACATCGTCAGCGTCGAAGAATTGGAGGACGGTCGATTCAACATCGTCCTGCTCGGTACCAACCGCTTTCAAATGGCCGAAGAACTGGATGTCGGGGCGTCCTATCGCTGCGCCGAAATCCTTATCGACACGTTCGACGACGGCGAGCCCGAGGCGCTGTCGCTGGTCCATCGGGCCGAGGTCGAGCAAGAGGCGCGTCGGCTTGGCGAGGCGCTCGGCCTGGCGGTCGACTGGGCGGCGGTCAGCAAGCTCGACGACGAGACCCTGGTCAATGCCATCGCCCAGGTCGCGCCGTTCGACATCGGTGCCAAACAGGCGCTGATCGAAGCGCGATCATTCGCCGAGCGCACCGATCTGCTGGTCCAGCTGATGCAATTCCACCGCGCGGCGGTCGCTGGCGGCAATGAGATCGAGCCGACGCTTCAGTAGCTAAATGGGCAGCCCGCGCAGGAGTAAAGGAAGGTCGCCCGAGGTGCCCCGGGCTTCGTTCTGAAGCTGGTCGCGGAGTGGCGCGATTCGACCGATCAGCCCCATGCCGAAGCGGCGCACCGCTGACGCCGCCTTCCCGCGAATGCCGTAAATCCGGGTCAGGCTGTCGGTCGCGACCGCCACCGACAGCGCATCGAGCGCGCGCCACCGTTCATAACGGTCGAGCAATTGACGGTCGCCCAGATCAAGCCCGAGCCGCGCGCCTTCCACCAGCACCTGGGCCAAAGCGGCGGCATCGCGAAAGCCGAGGTTGAGGCCCTGGCCAGCGATCGGGTGGATGGCGTGGGCGGCGTCGCCGGCAAGCGCGAGGCGGTTGGCGGTGATCTTGGCCGAATGGTGGAAGCCGAGCGGATAGGAGGAACGCGGGGTGAGCAACGAAATGTCGCCAAGGAAGCCGCCCATCGCGGCTTTCGCTTCGGCCGCGAAATCCGCATCGCTCAGCGCCATCCAGCCGGGCGTATCCTCTTTGGGGACCGACCATACGATCGCCGAGCGGTGGCCGCCGTCGTCGTCGGCCATTGGCAGCAAGGCGAACGGACCCGAGGGATAGAAAATCTCGTAAGCGACATGATCGTGCGGGCGCTGATGACGAAGCACCGAAACGATTGCATGATGGTCATATTGCCAATGCGCGAGGCGGATTCCGGCCTGATCGCGGGTGACCGACTTGCGCCCGTCGGCGGCGACCAGCAGCGGCGCCTTGAGCAATCGCCCATCGGCGAGGGTT
>JBDSRE010000188.1:0-2506 GCA_039929465.1 Sphingomicrobium sp.
GGTTTCGATCAACCTCCGCGCCGCGCGCGAAGTCGCCGACCGCCGCGCGATCCATTCGGCGCTGATCCGCACCGAGCATAATATATCCGGCGCGGCCAAGCTTCTCGGAATCAGCCGACCGACGCTCTACGACCTGATCAAACAATTCGCTCGGGTAAGTGAGCGATCGCGTTGTTGCCCAGTCATGGCCAATGCTAAGCCTTGCCGGTGCCGAATCCGCTCCCGGACCATGTCGACTTATCGAGGCTGTGCGGCGCTTGCGGGCTCTGCTGCCGCGAGAAATTGTTTTGTGTGTGGATCGACGAGGACGAGCGCGAGCGCCTGGAAGCGCTGGGAATGCCGGTTCATCGCAGCGAGGATGCCAGGCTGCAGTTTTTTTGCCCTGTCGGCGCTATTCGGGACGCTGCTGTGAAGTCTATTCCGAACGACCGTCGACCTGTCTCGCGTTTCTCTGCAAATTGCTCAAGGCCTACGAGGCCGGGACGGTCGACGAGACGAACGCGCTCGAGCGCATCAGCGAAGCGCATGTATTGATCAAAAAGGCCCGCGCGCTGCTCGATCCCGGCCAAATCCTTCGCCCGGCAACGTGGAAGGCGATGGTCGATCGCTGGCACCGGGGGTCAGGGACCACGAACCTGTCCCAATCTTTCGCGGCAAAGTTTCTCGCGCTCACCCGGCTCAACCGTTTTCTTGACATTCATGTCCGCAACGAAGCGCAGCAGGTCGTCAAGGCCGATCATTCGGGTAATTAGCGGTCGAGAACTTCGGCCAATTCGGCGACCTCGAGCCAGCGCTGCTCGGCCAATTCCTTTTCCGTGCGCAGCTTTTCAAGTTTGGCGGTCAGCGCTTCAAATGCTTTCGGATTTTGCATGAAAAGATCGGGGTCGTGGAGCGCCTCCTCGGCGACCGCTAAATCGCGCTCGATCTGTTCGATTTCATCCGGTAGCCGGTCGAGGTCTCGCTGGTCCTTGTAGCTTAATTTACCCTTGTTCCCCGCCGAAGGCTGGGGTCCAGCGCGCTGCGACGTAGCGCTTCCGCGCTCCGGGCCCCGGCCCTTCGCCGGGGTCCGGCTAATCGGCGTCCTCCGCTTGGCCCAGTCTTCATAACCGCCGGCGACGACATCGATCTTGCCCGACCCGTCGAGGCCAAGCGTGATTGTTACCGTGCGGTCGAGGAAGTCGCGATCGTGGCTTACAATCAGGACCGTCCCTTCATAATCGGCGATGACTTCCTGGAGCAGGTCGAGGGTTTCGAGGTCGAGGTCGTTGGTGGGCTCGTCGAGCACCAGCAGATTCGCCTCGCGGGCGAATTCGCGGGCCAGCAACAGCCGCGACCGCTCGCCCCCCGACAAACTGCCGATCGGTGCATCGGACAGCGACGGATCAAACAGGAATTCCTTTAAATAGCCTTTGATGTGCTTGCGCGCGCCGCGGACGTCGATCCATTCGCCGCCATTGGCGAGGACGTCGCGGACGCGCTTGGCGGGGTCCATCAATTTGCGTTGCTGGTCGATGACGATTCCCGACAGGGTCTTGGCGCGCTTGACCGTTCCGCTGTCGGGTGCGATTTCGCCGGTCAGCAACATCAGCAACGTGGTTTTGCCCGCGCCATTAGGGCCGACGATCCCGATCCGGTCGCCGCGCTGGATACGCAGTGTGAAGTCGCGGATGATTGCGCGTTCGCCAAAGACCTTGGACGCGTGCTCCGAATCAATCACGGTCTTGGTCTTCACATCGTCCCTGACCAACGCCAGCTTGGCGGTGCCGGGGCTGCCGATCATCGCCGCCCGCTGAGCGCGCAGTTCGTGCAATTTGCTCAGCCGCCCCTGGTTGCGGCGGCGGCGCGCGGTTACTCCGCGCTGGAGCCAGTGGAGTTCGAGCTTGAGTTTCGCATCGAGCTTGTCCGCCGCTCGCGCTTCCTCATCATAGACGCGTTCGGTCCAGGCATCGAACCCGCCGAACCCGATTTCCGCCCGCCGCAACGAACCGCGGTCGAGCCAGATGCAGCTTTTGGTCAGCCGCGCGAGAAAGGTGCGGTCGTGGCTGATGACGATGAACGAACCCTTGAAGCGGCTCAGCCAGTCCTCGAGCCATTCGATGGCGCCAAGATCGAGATGGTTGGTCGGCTCGTCGAGCAGCAGGACGTCGGGCTTGCTCCCGAGCGCCCGCGCAATCGCCGCCCGCCGCCGTTCGCCGCCGCTTGCGGTCGCGGTTGGCAGGTCGAGGTCGATTCCGAGCTGGCCGGCGATGGCTTCAACCGCATGCTCGGCCGGCCCCTCGGGTCCGTGAAGCGCCCATTCGCGCAACGTCTCGAACCCCGTCATCACCGGATCCTGCTCAAGCAGAACGACCTTGGTGCCGGAGACGATTGTCCGTTTGCCCATATCGGTCTCGATCATCCCGGCAAGACATTTGAGAAGCGTGGTCTTGCCCGCGCCGTTGCGTCCGATCAGCGCCAGCCGGTCGCGAGCGCCGACATAGAGGTCGAGTTGGCGGAACAGCCAACC
>JBDSRE010000189.1:0-3350 GCA_039929465.1 Sphingomicrobium sp.
TCGGCCTTCAGGCGCGGTTGATGAGCCAGGCGCTGCGTAAGCTTACCGGCTCGATCAGCCGCTCGCGCTGCACCGTCATCTTCATCAACCAGGTGCGGATGAAGATCGGCGTGATGTACGGCAATCCAGAGACCACCAGCGGCGGCAATGCCCTCAAATTCTATGCCTCGGTCCGGCTCGATATCCGGCGCACCGGGCAGATCAAGGATCGCGACGAAATCGTCGGCAACACGACCCGGGTCAAGGTGGTCAAGAACAAGGTTGCGCCGCCATTCAAGCAGGTCGAATTCGACATCATGTACGGTGAGGGCGTGTCGAAGGTCGGCGAAATCCTCGACCTCGGGGTCAAGGCCGGGCTGGTCGAGAAATCGGGTGCCTGGTTCAGTTACGACAGCGTCCGGATCGGCCAGGGCCGCGAGAATTCGAAGCAATATCTCAAGGATAATTCCGACGTTGCCAAGCGCATCGAAAATGCCATCCGCGGTCGTACAGAGGAAGTCGGCGAAGCGCTGATGGCTGGGCCTGCCGAAATTGGCGAAGAGCAAAGCGCTGCTGATTGAGCGCTCTGTTCGATTGATGCTCTCCCAGGGGTGCGGGGTCCGAAAGGGCTCCGCATTCTTGGGTTTCACTCTATCGAATCAGCACAAGTCTTCGGGGATGCAGGGGTCCTGAACTATGCCTTTAACGTCAGTGATGCGCGCGAACAATTTCGTCGGTTCGGTCAGTGCGACAATGATGAAGCCGAGCGTTGAACAGGCGGCGATCCCGATCAGATAGGGTAGCGCGCTTCCGTCATAAGCCTGGCCGATTCCAAAGCCGATCACCGCCGATCCCAAAGTATTGATCACTCCCTGAACTGATGAGGCAGTACCCGCGATCGGCGCCATATGCTCCATTGCCAGCGTTCCGAAATTGGACGAGGTGAACGCAAAGCACGTCATCGTCAGCCCCTGCATAACCACGAACACCAGCAGGCTCTCATGGCCGCTGAGCGCGATTGCAGCGTGAATCGCGGTGACCAACGCCAGCAACAGGCTGCTGACATGTCCGATCCGGCGCAGTCCGAACCGCCCGACGATGCGGCTGTTGGTCCACGATGCGAGCGCCATGGGCGCGGCGATTGCAGCGAACACCAGGCCGATCAATTGCGGCGCGGCGAACACTTCGAACACGATTTGTTGGACTGAGGAGATGTAAGCGACGAGCCCGGCGAACGTCACCGTCATCGCCAGCGAATAGCCGAGCGACTGGCGGTCGTGAAGCGTGGCCAGCATTGCGCCGGTCATCGCTCGCCAGTGCAAGGTGCGGCGGAATTCGGGATGGAGCGTCTCGGGCAGCCGCGCCCATGACCATGCCAGCATCCCCGCCGCATATAGCGCCAGAACAGCGAATATCGCTCGCCACGGCGCCACCAGTAGGATGCCCTGACCGACCAGCGGTGCAAGCACGGGCACCAGCATGAAGGTCATGAACACCAGGCTCATCACCCGCGCCATCGCTTCGGCTTCGAACAGATCGCGGACCATTGAGATGACCAGCACCCGGGTCACCGCGGCTGAGGCGCCCATCGCGAACCGCCCGGCAATCAGCAAGGCGAAAGTCGAGGCGCCGGCGCAAAGCAGGGCAAACAGGCCGTATAGCGCGACCCCCGCGGCGAGCACCGGCTTGCGTCCGAAGCGATCGGACAATGGCCCCCAGATCAGCTGGGTCGAGCCGAAACCGAGGAAATAGGCGATGACCACCAGCTGCCGCCGGTTTTCCTCTGCCACTCCGAGCGAGCGGCCGATGTTGGGCAAGGCCGGGATCATGGCGTCGATGGCAAAGGCGTTCAAGGCCATGAGCAGCGCAAGCAACGCGGTCATCTCGCGCGCGCCAGGGCGGCGGGTGGCGTCTGTGGGGAGGGCATGGTCGAACACGGCGGCCCTGCTGGCGCATGCTCCCTCGGCATGCAACATGAGCACGGAAGTTTATTGCTGAAGGATCATCGCGGATGAACGCTTTGCCACTGCACCGCCGCCGCTTTCTCCAGTCCACCGGCGGAATTGCCGCGCTGTCGATGGTTGGATTGAGCCGGATCGCGCGCGCCGCCGCCGACGAACTGGCACCGATCAATCTACCGCCGCCGATTGCTCCGGCCGAACGGCTCGCCCGGGTTCGCGCTGCCCAGGGGCTGATGCAACGGTTGGGGATCGGGACCCTGATCGTCGAGCCCGGCGCGAGCCTCGATTATTTCACCGGTGTCCAATGGTGGCGTTCGGAGCGGCTGACCGCGGCGATTATCCCGGCGACCGGCGAGGCGATTATCGTGACGCCGTTTTTTGAACAGCCGTCGATCGCCGAAATGCTCGCCATCCCCGCCGAAATCCGCACCTGGAACGAGGATGAGGAGCCGCTGAAGCTGGTCGCTCGCTTCATCGAGGAGCGCAAGCTGGCCGGCTTCCCAGTGGCGATGGAGGAGACCAACCGCTTTTTCATCACCGACCGATTGAAAGCGCAATTGCCCGGGCTCGACATCGTCAATGCCAATTTGGTCGTCCGCGCATTGCGCATGCGCAAATCGCCGACCGAGACCGCGCTGATGCACGCGGCGGCTACCATTACGGTGGCTTCGCTACGCTATGCCGGCGAACGCACGAAAGAGGGGATGACCCCCGCCCAACTCGACGCGATGATCGCTGCCGCACACAAAACGCTGGGCGGAGTCTATGACGGAGGGCTGATCTTGCTCAATGAAGCCTCGGCTTATCCCCACGGTTCGCACCAGCCGCAGACGGTCAAACGCGGCGGGGTCGTGCTGTTCGATTGCGGCTGTTCGGTCCACGGTTATCAATCCGACATCTCGCGCAGTTTCGTGTTCGGCGCAGACCCCACACCCGACCAGCGCAAGGTGTGGACGCAAGTGCGCCGCGGGCAGGATATCGCAATGGCCGCGGCGAAAGTTGGCGCGCCCGCGGGGAGCGTCGACGACGCGGTCCGCTCCGCTTACGAAAGCTGGGGCTATGGCCCGGGCTACAAACTTCCCGGAACGCCGCACCGAACCGGGCACGGCATCGGCATGGAAGGACATGAGCCGGTCAATCTGGTCCACGGCGAAATGACTCTGCTTGCGCCGGGCATGTGCTTTTCCAACGAGCCCGGGATCTATCTTCCGGGCAAATTCGGGATACGGCTCGAGGATTGTTTCCACATGACCGCGGCGGGGCCCAAATTCTTTACCGTCCCACCGGCTTCGATCGATCAGCCTTTCGCCTGACCGCCGGCTTGCGTTTGGGCTTGGGAGCGACCGCCTTGGTTGCGCGCGCCTTGGTCACCGGCGCGCTCGCGGGCTTGGTTCCGGCCGGCGATTTCTT
>JBDSRE010000190.1:0-2899 GCA_039929465.1 Sphingomicrobium sp.
TCAATTCGGTGGTGTACATCGCATCACCTTAGCGACTTGGGTCGTAACTTCCAAACGCTTGGGCGCCGCTTTGTTCGCAGTGCCGAGCGTCTCTATCGGTTTGATCCGATAAGGAACTTCGGGCAAGAGCCTGATCGTGAGCCTGTTCCTACTCCTTGCGGCCGTTCAATCGACCATCCCTTCGACGGCCCCCCGCACGCTTTGTCCAAATGGATCCCAAGCGGTTGACGCGACTGCGTGCGAGAGGAAGGTCGCAGTCAAACTTACGATCGGTGCCGATGGCCAGGTCGAACGGTGCAAAATTCGCAAGTCGTCCGGCGATCCAAAAATCGACTTGGCGATCTGTTCCCTTGTAACCAAACGAGGCCGCTTCGCGCCGGCGAAAGATGCGAACGGACGCCCGATCCGCTCCGTATTCAATCCACCGGAAATAACTTGGAAGATCGCGGATTAAGCAGTGCCAATGGACCCGGTTGACCCGCCGCGATCCGATCGGAGGAATGATGAGTAACTGCCCCAAATGCGATGGATCCATGAGCGAAGGGTTCATCATTGACCACGGGGATCAGGGGTCATCGCAAGTGAGCACATTTCAGTCCGGTGAGGCGCGCAAAAGTATCTGGGGCGGGCTCAAACACAACAAGCAGGAGCAGTTTGCGATCACGACCCTGCGCTGCAATCGCTGCGGCTATCTCGAAAATTTCGCCAGGGCCTGATTAATGGACTCCCAGACAATCGACTTCAAGCGCGGCTGCGCGGTGGCCCGGATCACCCTCAACCGCCCCGACCGGCTCAACAGCTTCACCGCGGCGATGCACGCTGAACTGCGTGACGCCCTCGCCAACCTCGGCGATGCGCGAGTCGTCGTCCTCTCCGGCGCCGGGCGCGGGTTCTGCGCGGGGCAGGACCTCAACGACCGCGCGGTTGCGCCCGGCGAGAAGGTCGACCTCGGCGAGACCGTCGAGCGCGACTGGAACCCACTCGTCCGCACCCTGTCGTCAATCCCGCAGCCAGTGATCGCCCGGGTCAATGGAGTCGCCGCCGGAGCGGGCGCCAATATCGCTCTCGCCTGCGACATCGTCATCGCCGCCAAATCGGCCAAATTCATCCAGAGCTTTTCCGCCATCGGCCTGATCCCCGACAGCGGCGGAAGCTGGGCCCTTCCCCGAATGGTCGGCCAGGCACGCGCGCTCGGCCTTGCGCTAACCGGCGAGCCGCTGCCCGCTGAAAAGGCTGCCGACTGGGGCCTGATCTGGAAATGCGTCGATGACGAGGTGCTAGACGCCGAAGTTGACGCGCTTGCGACCAAACTCGCAGCGCTTCCGCCGCTCGGGCTTGCAGCGATCAAACGGATGCTTCGTTCGACTTGGGACCGAAGCCTCGATGAGGAGCTCCACCTTCAGGCGGGCGAGATGCGCCGCCTCGGTTACACCGACGATTATCGCGAAGGGGTCGCTGCCTTCCTCGAAAAACGGCCCGCGAAATTCACCGGCCGATGATCGTTTCCGAGCGCTATCGCTTCATCTTCGCCGCCATTCCCAAGACCGGCACCCATGCCGTTCGACAGGCGCTTCGCGAACATTTGGGTCCGAAAGACATCGAGCAAGTCGGCCTGTTCGAAACCAAGCGCTTTCCGATCCCCGAGCTCGCGCGGCTCGGCCACGGTCACCTCAGCCTCGGGCAGGTCCGGCCCTTTTTGAAGCCCGAGCTGTTCGACGGTTTCCTCAAATTCGCCTTCGTCCGCAATCCGTTCGACCGTTTCATTTCCTATTGCGCGTTCCGCACCCGCGACGACGACGAATTTGTGCGTGCGCCGCAAAAGGTGATGTGGGAGTTCCTCAACGATCCGCCGATGGATCATTTGCTGTTTCAGCCCCAGCACAGCTTCCTCGTCGGTCAATCGGGCAAGCTGATGACCGACACGCTCGGGCGGGTCGAGACAATGCAGGACAGTTATGACGAGATCGCTGCCCGAATCGGCATCCCTTCGCGGACGCTGGACAAGGTCAATGACACCGTCCGCGGCGACTACCGCGAGTATTATGATGATGCGCTGGTCTCGGCGGTGGCGAAAATCTATGCCCGCGACCTCGAACTTTTCGGCTATGAGTTCTGATCATGTTCGAGGTCAATCCGCGCAAGACCAAAACCATTCGCCGACTCGGCACGGTCGACATCGCCGCGCTGCGTAGCGCCGTTCTCGCCATCCCCGAGGAGCAGTGGGACGCCGAAAACGAGAACAAACCCAATAAATTCGGCGCCCTCGATGCCACCCGCCATATCCTGTTTCGCTTCGTCTCCACCTTCGACGATTGGCGCGGGTCGTACGCGCTGCCCTTGTGGTCTGGATGGAGCGAACTGCTCGAGCCGGTCCTGGAGGCGGCGACCGAACCTTACGGCTATGCGCGGTTCGATTATCCTCGGGTGATGCTCGCCCGAATGGCTCCAGGCGGTATCATCCACCCCCACCGCGACCAAAATCCAGCGGCAAAATGGCCGCACAAGATTCATGTGCCAATCACCACCAATGACGATGTCACCTTTTTCGTCGACGGCACCGGCTATCATCTTTCCGAGGGCGAGGCTGTTGAGGTCAACAACATGGGCGTGCACGCGGTTCAGAATCGCGGCACCACCGACCGCATCCACCTCATTTTCGAATTTTTCGACCGCGACCAACCCGATCCCGAGTGGCTTGAGCCGCTGCTGAATGCAAATAGCGGCTAGCCTTCGGGGCAGACAATGAGACTAGATCGCCGCAGATTCCTTTTGCTATCGGGTTCGAGCGGCCTCGCGCCGTTGGCTGTTCCGGCACTGGCCAAGGTAGCCCGGCCGCCATGGACCGAGCTTGCCCGGCGCTTGGGCGATCGCTTCCGTCCGGTGCGTTCGCCCCTCGTCT
>JBDSRE010000191.1:0-8068 GCA_039929465.1 Sphingomicrobium sp.
GCCTTGTGTTCGCTGGCAACGCTCGCCTTCGCCGCGCGCGGCCTCGGCGTGATGCTACTTGGGACGCTGATCCTGATCACCAGCTACGCCCGGGCGGCCAGCGGCATCGCCAAGTTCCAGTCGTGGCAGCTGATTGTCCGCTACGGCAGCCGAGGACTCGCCGAGGGCGACCCGGAACAGTTCAAATCCTCGACCGGCTTCGCCGCCGCGCTCGACGTGGTCAGCGGGCTGGGCGGAATGCTCCTTGCAGTCATGCTGCTTCCGCTAGTCGCGCCGTGGGTCGGAATCGACCGGCAATATTGGTGGCTGGCGATGCTCTACTGCACCCTTCTTCCCACCATGGGCGCGGCCAGTCCCAACGGAGTCCTCCGCGCGCTCGATCGTTTCGACCTGATCAGTTGGTCGGGGACTCTGACTCCGATGCTCCGCGCCGTTTTGGCCGGGGTCGCCTTCCTTAATCAGGCGCCGCTGGCCGCCTATGTCGCGATCTGGTTCGTAAGCGACCTCGCTGGCGACATGTATCAATGGTTCCTGGCGTGGCGCGAACTCAGGCGCCACGACCTCCACGTCGGCATTCGTCCGACCTTGAAGCCGACAACGCTGCCCGGAGCCTGGAAATTCGCCATCCAGATCAACCTCGCGGTCGGGGTTCAGACGGTATGGGGGCCGGTGGCGCGGCTTGCGGTCGGCGGGCTGCTGGGGCCGACCGGCGCCGCCTTTTTCCGAATCGCCTCAAGCCTCGCCGACAGCGCTCAGAAACCCGCCGATTTGCTCGGCAAGGCTTTCTATCCTGAGATCGTCCGGATGGACCTTGCCTCGAAGAAGCCATGGAAGCTTATGCTTCGCGGTACCGCATTTGCGTCCGGCATCGCACTGGTTGCGATCATCGCCTTGGTGATCGGTGGGAAGCCGCTGATCGGCGCCATGTTCGGCAAGGAATTTCTGGGCGCCTACACCCCCCTCCTGGTACTCATACTCGTGCCGGTGCTCGGAGTGATCAGCTTCCCGCTGGTGCCGATGCTCTACGCTTTGGGCCGGGCCGCGGGCCCTCTTCGCGCCAAGATCATCGCCAGCCTGACGTTCTTCGCGGTGTTGGCACCTCTGTCGTGGCGGTTCGGAGTGGTCGGCGCGTCGATGGCGCTGGTGCTCGCAAGCGCAGTCAATCTCGCGGTCATGCTGGTCCAGCTACGGACTGAATATCGCCGGGTGCGGGCGAAATGAGCACTCCGCGTGTGTGGCTTCTGCTGGGCCAGAGGCGCGGCGACAACGGTCAGCTGCTCGCGCTGGGCGAAGCACTCGGAGTGCCGTTCGAAACCCGGACCATGGCTTACGGCTGGCTGGCGCGGGCGCGGATGAAACTGTTTCCGGTCGGTATCGGCCATTTGACGGCGGAAAGCCGACGATGGCTGCGACCACCGTGGCCCGATCTCGTCATCGGTATCGGGCGGCGGACGGTGCCAGTGGCGCGGTGGATCAAGCGCGAAAATGGCGGCCGCAGCAAAATCGTCCGCCTTGGCCATCCGCGCGCGCCCAATTCCCTGTTCGACCTTGTCATCACCACTGCCCAATATCCGGTGCTTGATGGCGACAATGTCCTGCGCCTGCCGCTAGCGATGAATCGGTTCCGTGACCCGCCCAAGCCCACAGCGGAGGAAGCGGCGTTGCTGATGCGCTGGCCGCGGCCGCATTTGCTGCTGTCGCTCGGCGGCACCGCGCCGATGTGGCGGCTCGATATGGCGGCGCTGAACGATGCGCTCGGAACGCTTGGCATGCGGGCAGCGCAGTCGGGCGGAACGCTGATCGCTATCGGCAGCCCGCGCACACCCAGCGAAGCGCTCGATCTCGTTCGCGCAACCACGGGCGCGGTGCTGATCGAGGACGGCGCGGTGCGCTATGCGGTCGCTCTGACCGACGCCGACGAACAAGTCGTCACCGCCGATAGCGTATCGATGATTTCCGAAGCGGTGCTGACCGGCAAGCCCGTCGGCCTGATCCCGGTCGAGCCCGATGCGCGCGGCAAGCGCCGACTCGGACCCGATCCGGACAAGACGAATATCCGCGATCCGCGCCGTTTCTGGGCCGATGTCGCAAAGCGCGGCCTGGTCGGGACGGTCGACCAACCGGTACAGGGAACGGTCGAGGACCCGGTGGCACTCGCCGTAGCGGCGGTAAAGCGGGTGCTAGGCGGCCTGTTCGACTAATTGCCAGCCACGGTATCGCTCGATCAGCGCGAGACTGTCGTGGCGGATATGGTTAGCGGCCATTTCGTGGGCCAACTCGTCTTTGGTGATGACCCCCGCATCGACCATCTCGGCGAGCAACGCATAGACAAACGCTTCCTGGCGCTGATCCGGATGCCGTTCGTAGCGACGGTTGACCAGCCGTCGGAGGGCATCAAGCGGGCCGCTCTCGCGCAAGGTGTAATCGACCGGGAGTCCGCTCTTCCATGGCTGGGTCCGGCGCTTGGTGGTGTGGAGGATCCTGGTGCCGGGCTCCAAGCGGTCGAAGCTGTTCCACTGCGGGGCAAGCGCGCCGATGGTCGACCGATCTTCATATTTGAGCTGCATCCATTCGACGTAATCGAACCGATGGCCGAACAGCCGGTCGAGAAGCGGCTCAAAATCCCAATGCTTGAGCATCGCGCAATCGAGCAGCATGACCGAGGTCGCGATATAATCCTCGTCGCCATTGTGCCCCGGCCGAGGCACCGCCTGGATCGCCTTGCCGCCCATGTCGTAGTCGAACAGCAATTCAGCGACATCACCGACTCCGAAGCAATCGGGGTCGGTGACCAGCGCCCGTCCACTGAAGTTCATCAGTGTCGGCGGGGCGAAGCGCAGCGGGGTGAAGCTTTGCAGGTCGTCGGGATCCCAGGCGCGGATATGGCCGCCGCGGAGGATCGACCGGTCGGGCCGGTTGAGCCGCGGAAAGTCCGCCGAATCCATGACATGAACGTCGAATTCGCCGGCGAAATTGCTATTTCGGGCATAACTGAATGCGGAAATGCGGGCGCCGAGCATCTGCCGCGCATTGGCCTGGATGAAGACTTTTGGCCTCACCCCTTCATTTCCTCGAACCCTGCCTCCTTCACCCGCCGGTCGATGTCGACCAGAGTGGTCAGCAGACTTTTCATCCGGTCAAGCGGCCAGGCGTTGGGGCCGTCGGACTTGGCATTGGCGGGATCGGGATGGGTTTCCATGAACAGGCCGCTGATCCCGGTTGCGACCGCGGCGCGCGACAATACGGGAACGAATTCGCGCTGGCCGCCACTGGAAGTCCCCTGCCCGCCCGGCAATTGCACCGAATGGGTAGCGTCGAACACCACCGGGCAGCCGGTTTCGCGCATGATCGCCAGGCTGCGCATGTCGCTGACCAGATTGTTGTAACCGAACGAAGCGCCGCGCTCGCACACCATGATGTTGCCGCCGTCGCCGCTCGCCGCTTTCGCCGCGCCGCGCGCCTTGTCGACGACATTGACCATGTCGTGCGGGGCCATGAACTGCCCCTTTTTGATATTGATCGGCCGCCCGGCGCTGGCGACGGCGTGGATGAAGTCCGTTTGGCGAGCGAGGAACGCCGGGGTCTGGAGCACATCGACGACTTCGGCGACCGGTTTGACCTGGGGAATGTCGTGAACATCGGTGAGGATCGGAACGCCGAGCGCGTCGCGGACCCTGGCGAGGATGTCTAGGCCCTCGTCCATGCCTGGACCGCGGAAGCTCTGGTCGCTCGAACGGTTGGCCTTGTCGAAGCTGGATTTGAAAATGAACAATATGCCAAGCTGGTCGGTAATCGCCTTGAGTTTTTCGGCGGTGCGCACCTGCAGATCGTAGCTTTCGACGACGCACGGGCCGGCGATAAGGAATAACGGCTGGTCGAGCCCGATGTCGCGTCCGAGGAGTTTCATGGCTCCTATTTAGGCGAGCCCGTCGACAACCGCCACCGGTTGCCAGTCGCCAAGGCCATTGCTGGCGGAAAAATCCTTTGGAAAACCATTGCCGCGGTGGATACCCCCAGTCACGAACACCGCGTCGACACCAAATCGAGCGGCTCCGAGGATATCGGTTTCGAGCGCATCGCCGATCGCCAGCGCCATCTCGCGCGGCGGATTGCCCGCGAGACGCATGGCGTGGTCGTAGATCGCCGAATGAGGCTTGCCGTACCAGATGACAGTGCCGCCAATCGCTTCGTAACGCTCGGCGAGCGCGCCGGCGCAGGGCTCGGCGACGCCGCCGCGAATGACCATCTTGTCGGGGTTGAGGCAGTGCATGGTCACCCCGCGCGCCGCCGCTCGTTCGAGTTCGTCGCAATAGTCGCCGACGTCGCGCCGCACCCCGTCGACGCCAGTGCAGGCAAGGTCCGCAAAGTCGTCGTGCTCGGCAAAAACAACGCCTCGTTCCGCCAGATCCCTGCGATCGTCAGGGTTGCCGATGAACCCCACCGGCTGCCCAAGTGCGCTCAAAGCAGCGATGCCGGCTTCGCCGCTGGTCGCGATATGGTCCCAGCAGTCGCGTGGCAGGCGCAAGCGGTCGAGTTGTGTGGCGACCGATTGCGCCGACCGCGGGGCGTTGGTGAGGAGGATCACCGTCCGCCCCTCCTCTCGCCATTGGCGAAGCCGCTCGGCGGCATTCGGGTAAAGATCAACGCCGTCATGGATCACCCCCCAGACGTCGCACAAGATCACCCGGTATCTGGGATCCAGCGTATCCCAGAAGCTCATTCCAGTCCCGCTTCGGCGAGCGCGGCTTCGATCGGCGCGATGTCCTCGGGATTGTTGAGCTCGCGCAGCGCAAACGGCGGGGTCGCGACTTCGACCACTGCAATCTTCACACCCTCGACGAGGAAACGCAGTTGCTCGAGCCCTTCGAGCTGCTCGAGCTCGCTGACCGGCGCCGCGACGTAGCGTTCGAGCGCCTGCGCGCGATAGGCATAGACGCCAACGTGAAGATGCGCTGGAGCCATTTTTCCGGCCAACCCGCCAGCTGGCAGATAGGGCAGCAGCCGCTTTGAAAAATAGAGCGCATGGCCGGCACCATCCATGACGACGCTGGTACCGCCGACGCGCCCCGCGGCTTCCTCCGCTTGGAGCGCGCGCACTTCTTCGCTGCGCAATTGCATCGCGGGTGTCGCGACCAGAGCATTGCGGTCGTCGCCCATGCGCGCGATCAGCGCCTCGACAAAACCCGGCGGGGTAAGTAGCGCGTCACCCTGGAAATTGATCACCAGATCGGTCTCATGAAGCTGGGACAGCGCCTCGGCGCAGCGCTCGGTGCCGTTGCGGCATTGCGGCGAGGTCATAAGCACCCCGACCCCCAGGCCGGCACAGCATTCGGCGATCCGATTGTCGTCGGTAACGACAAAAACTCCGTCGACTCCCGCCACACGCCTAGCCGCTTCGACGCTGCGCTGGATCAGGGGTTTGGCCACGCCAGTGCAACCCTTGAGCTCGGCCAATGGCTTGCCGGGATAACGCGACGATTCGAATCGCGCCGGGATCAGAATCGTCGCGCTCACTTTTGGCTCATCGGGCCACGGGGCAGTCGTGAATGTGCAGCACCCCGACAGGCTTTTCGCCATCGACGACAAACAGCGCGGTAATCCGGTATTCATCGAACAGGCCGAGCGCTTCGTCGACAAGCGCATCAAGGGCGATCGTCTTGGGCTCGGGGCTCATGAATTCGCCGGCATTGTGATCGAGCCCGCGCTCAATGTTGCGGCGAAGATCGCCGTCGGTGATGATCCCGGCAAGCCGCCCATCCTTGCCGGTGACTCCGACCAGCCCGAGCCGTTTGGCACTCATTTCGACGATCGCAGCGTGCATCGATGCGTCGGCCGCGATCAGCGGCATCGCCTCGCCGCCGTGCATCAGCCGACTTACCTGTTTTAGCCGAGCGCCAAGCGCACCGCCGGGATGAAGCAGGCCGAAGTCGGTGCGCGAAAAACCCTTCTGGCGCATGACCGTCATCGCCAGCGCATCGCCAAGCGCGAGGGTCATGGTGGTTGAGGTCGTCGGCGCCACCGCCTCTGGCCCCACTTCGCGCCAGTAGGGCAGGATCAACGATGCGCTCGCCGCCTCCGCCAAGGACGAGCCCGGGTTGCCGGTTATGGCGATGATCGGAATTCCGATGCGCTGGAAATGGTCGATCACCGGCTCGAGCTCGGCGGTCTCGCCACTTTGGGAGATGAGCAGCGCGACATCCCCCTTGGCGGCCATTCCAAGGTCGCCGTGGATGGCTTCGGCCAAATGGAGAAAGATCGCGGTCGTGCCGGTCGAAGCGAAGGTCGCGGCGATCTTGCGCCCGACATGGCCCGATTTTCCAAGCCCGCTGACGATGAGCTTGCCGCCGCAATCCATGACCAATGCGACCGCATGCTCGAACGCATCGCCGAGGCTGTCGGCGAGCGCGTCGAGCGCGCGTGCCTCGTCATGAAGCACCTCACGGCCAAAATCGGCGGTAGACTGGCCGGAAGAACTATCAGATGTCATCGATTAGCGCACTACAAGCCGAGCTACGAGCTGTGAAGCGCCCGCTTGACCCAAAGCGCCAATGCTTCATGGTCTGACGGGTTCAAGCGGTAGGAGGATCGTTCATGGCCAATCGACTGACCCGATACATCCTCATTGCCCTGGTGCTTGGAGTCATTTCCGGCTGGGTGCTCAACGCGTCCTTCGACGACGGAAGCGCGGCTGGGACCGAACGATTGACGTCGATCGCCGGCTATATGTCGATCGTCACCGCGCTGTTCCTGCGCTTGATCAAGATGATCATCGCTCCGCTCGTGTTTTCCACCTTGGTCGCGGGAATCGCACACATGGGCGACGTCGCCGCGCTCGGCCGCGTCGGAGCGCGCGCATTGGGCTGGTTTATCCTTGCCAGCCTGGTCTCGCTCAGCCTCGGTTTGCTCCTCGTCAACCTGCTCCAGCCCGGAGTGGGACTAAACCTCCCGATCCCCCCAATTGATGCGGCGAGCGGGGTCGAAACCGCCGCCTTCAACCTCAAGGATTTCGTCACTCACCTCGTCCCGGCGTCGATCTTCGAGGCGATGAGCACGAATGAGATCCTTCCGATCGTCATCTTCTCGATATTCTTCGGGGTCGCGCTCACCGCCATCGGCAAACCTGGCGAGCCGATCGTCAAGGGCGTCGAATCTCTCGTCAAGGTCATGCTCCAGGTGACCAATTACGTGATGCGCTTCGCCCCCTTCGCGGTGTTCACCGCTGTGGCCAGCGCGATCGCCGAGCAGGGGCCGGAGATCATCGCCACCTTTGGCAAGTTCGTCGGTTCTTTCTACCTTGGGCTAGCGTTGCTGTGGGCGCTTCTGATCGGCGCCGCCTTCCTGATCGTCGGGCAGCGGACGCGCCATCTGGTGCGCTACATCCGCGATCCCGTCGTGCTCGCGTTCTCGACTGCATCGAGCGAGGCTGCATACCCGCGCACGTTGGAAGCGCTCGACCGGTTTGGAGTGCCCCCGCGGATCGGCAGCTTTGTCCTGCCATTGGGTTATTCGTTCAATCTCGACGGATCGATGATGTACATGACCTTCGCGTCGATCTTCATCGCCCAGGCCTATGGCCTCAACCTCACCCTCGGCCAGGAAGTAACCATGCTGCTGGTGCTGATGGTGACCTCGAAGGGCATGGCGGGCGTTCCGCGCGCGAGTCTGGTGGTGATTACCGCGACGCTTGCGATGTTCAAGATTCCCGAAGCCGGAATCCTGCTCATCCTCGCTGTCGATCACTTCCTCGACATGGGCCGGTCGGCGACCAATGTCGTCGGCAATGCCGTTGCATCGTGCGTCGTTGCGCGGTGGGAAGGCGTGCTCGATCCGATGGACCCGGCGGACATCAAGCCGCCGCATGCACCGACGCACAATCACCCCACCGACAGGGCGCTGATGCCCGCAGTGGCAGCGGCCTCATTGCCCGTCGCGACCCGGGTGAAGAAATCGCCGGCCGGAACCAAGCCCGCGAGCGCGCCGGTGACCAAGGCGCGCGCAACCAAGGCGGTCGCTCCCAAGCCCAAACGCAAGCCGGCGGTCAGGCGAAAGGCTGATCGATCGAAGCCGG
>JBDSRE010000192.1:0-3530 GCA_039929465.1 Sphingomicrobium sp.
TGCCGAATAGCGTAGCGCTTCGTCGCCGTAGCGCGCCGTGAGCGAATCCGAGATGGTGCCGATGACGGTCGACCCCAGCCCGAGGCCGATGAGGTTGTTGATGAACAGGAACATCGCCGACGCAGTAGCGCGCATGCGCGGTTCGACGAGCGAGGTGATGGCCCCTGTCACCGGCCCCAGCCAGGCCAGGCTGAGTGCGGTCGGGATCACCAGCAGGAGGGCGGCCGAAGCGATCGAGCTGCTCGAAAAAGCCAATAGAAAGGCAGGGAGCGCAAGCGCGTAGGTGACTGCCGGGACCACAGCGTAAGCGGCCGGCCGCGACCGGCGCAGGCGATCGCCGGCGACCCCTCCGAGCCATATCCCGGCGACCCCGCCAACAAGCTGTATGGCACCGAAAACCAACGCCCGTTCGATCAGCGGAAGATCGAAGCTTCGAGCGAAGAAGGAAGCGACCCAGAAGGCCAGCCCATAGGAAATCATCGATCCGACGCCGGCGGCGAAGCTCATCAGCCAGAAGCTCGGCTTCCTCGCCACTGCGGTGAAGACGGCGGCGATCGGAACCGGCTCGGCAATTGCTTTGCGCCCGGGGTCGCGGACGCCCCAGCGGTAGATGGGTGCGAACAGCAGTCCTGCCAGCCCGAGCACGATAAAGGCTGCGCGCCAGCTGACCTGCGCCGCGATGAGTCCGCCGAATACGATCCCGACCGCACTCCCGATCGGAATTCCAAGCGAGAACAGGGCGAGCGCGCGGGCCCTGCGATCATCCGGATAGAGGTCGCTGACGAGCGAATAGGCCGGCGCCACCCCGGCGGCCTCGCCGACGCCAACGAGCATCCGCCCGAGGAATAATTGAACGAAATTGGCGGCCAGGCCGCACAGAGCGGTAGCGAGGCTCCAAAGCGCGAGCCCGGCGGCGAGAATGATCCCGCGGTCGCCGCGGTCGGCGCGGCGGGCGATGGGGATGGCGAGGAAGGTGTAGAATAAGGCGAAGGCGGTGCCGCCGAGCCAGCCGAGCTGCGAATCGCTTAGAACAAGGTCGTGCTTGATCGGCTCGGCGAGAATTCCAACGATCTGCCGGTCGACAAAGTTGAAGGTGTACGCGGTAACCAGCAGCGCCATGATTGCGCCGCGCGGGAGTCGCGCTCGCTCGACCGTCACGACAAAGCCTCGGCAAGCGTAACGAGTCGGTCGACATCACCGTCGTCCTGGTAGAAGCCGAAACCGATGCGCAGGACATCGCCGCGAACGTCGGTGATGCAATTGCGCGCTTTGAGCGCCTTGCTCCAGCCTTGCGCTCGAGGATCGCGAAACGCGAGGAAGCGCGCTTGGTCCTTGCACTCCAGCGGGTTGAGCAGTTCGGCCGTGGCTAGGACCGTGCTCTCGATTGCCCCGAGAAACCGGTTCTGGAGCGCAGATGTGTGGGCCGAGATCTTGGCCGTCGTCAGCCCCTTCTCGTCGAGCATCCGCCGAACCGCGTTGAAGCGGTAGAGCCCCGATGGATCGAACGTCGCGCCGAGGAAACGGCGGGCATCGGGAGCATAGCCGATGCGGCCTGGGGGCAAGCTCAGATCTTCGAACTCCGCATACCAGCCGGTGACCGCCGGGCGCGGGCCGAAGCTCGGGGGCGCGTGCATGAAAGCAACGCCTTCCCCGGCCATCGCATATTTATAGCCGCCACCGAGGAAGAATGCCGATGTCGGCGCGTCCCCGGCGAACGGCTCGGGCATGGCCATGAAGCTATGATAGCCGTCGATTACCACCCACGGTCCGTCGGGCCTGGCGAGTGCCGCGAGCGCATCGACCGCTTCGAACGAACGGCCGCTCGAGAACAAAACCTGGCTGACAAAGATGAGGTCGTGATCGCCGCTTCGGGCGCGTTCGACGAAGCGGGTGGTGAAACTGTCGAACGGTTCGGCCGCGACCTGCTCCTCGTCCAGCAAGCCGTCCTCGGCCCAGCGGTTGAACTGGCGCCGGGCGGAATGGAATTCGCCGTCGCTGGTCAGCAGCTTGAGCGCCGTGGCCCGCCGCGGGCAGGCCGAGACGATGCGCAGGATGAAGTCGTGGGTGTTGGGAGAGAAGACGATCGCGTCCGGCATTTTGCTGCCGAGCTCGAGCGCGACATGCGCCTGCGCTTCGGGCCAGACCTCGCCCATGATCCTGTGCCACTTGCGGTCCGCGAGAAGGGCAGCGTCGGCCCACGCCTCCATTTGCCCGTCGTGGCTTGCGTCAGGCCACAGATGATGGCTGTGCGCAGCGAAGTGCAGCCGTCCGGGGTCCGCGTCGAGGCTGCGCGAAAATAGCGGCTTGAAGCTCAAAGATCGGTCCTCAGCGACCACAATTCGGGAAACAGCCTTTTGTCGAGGGTCGAGCGCAAATAGGAGACTCCGGCAGAGCCCCCGGTGCCGCGCTTGTTGCCGATTATCCGCTCGACCGTCAGGACATGCTTGTGACGCCAACCGGCAAGGGCATCGTCGAGGTCGACCAGTTTCTCCGCCAATTGATAAAGCTCGAACAATTCGTCGGCGCGGCGATAGACCGATAGCCACGCGGCTTCGGTGCCGTTGCTGACATCGAATCCGGCGCGTTCGAGCGCTGCCTGCGCGGCATCGCGCAAACTCGGGCGCTCGAACGCCAGATCGAGTCGGCGGCGCTCGTCCGAACCCTTGGCGTGGTTGTCGAGATAGATCGGGTCCTTGAGGCCAAGGCGATATTCGAGCTCGCGGAATTGCGCCGACTGGAAGCCCGATGATGTGCCCAAGACATCGCGGAACTTGAGATAATCGACCGGGGTCAGGGTCGACAGCACATCCCACGACAAAGTCATCACAGATTGAATCCGACCGACCCGGGCAAGCGCCTTATAGGCCGGAGCGAAGCGATCCTCGCCGACCAGGCGGATCGCATGGTCGACCTCGTGAAGCATCTCCTTCATCCACAATTCCATCGTCTGGTGGATGACGATGAACAGCATTTCATCATGGAGGTCGGACTGTGGTCGCTGCGCCGACAGCAAGTCATCGAGGCACAGATAATTGGCATAGGTCATGCCGGCGGGGGTCGCGGTCATGATCTGCCGCTTAAGCTAAACGCCGGCGGTGCGGAAGTGCGACGCAAGCGCGGTCGCGTCTTCCCTAGCGCTGGGTGTCGCCGACGCTACCGACGGCGCCAATATTGCCGAACAGCTCCTCGAAGAATCCGCGCTTGCGGCCCAAGGTCGGGGTCCTGCGTCCATCGGGGCTAACCGCGAAAATCCATTCCTTACCGAGCTGACCGACCGAGCTGACGTTGCCCGCCGGATCGAAGCGGACGAGATAGACGGTCTGCTTGGACACCCGCGGGTTGCCGAACCCGAATTGCCTGGTGTCACGCGACACATAATACCAGTCGTTGGGAGTGAACTGACCGGTGAAGGTCGGCCGGCCGAGCGTCTTGGCAACCGACTCCTTATTGTCGATCCCGGGCTGGACCGCGGTGGCGAGCTGAGGATCGACCACCGCGCCCTTATGCGCACGGATCGCCGAGCAGCCGGA
>JBDSRE010000193.1:0-4764 GCA_039929465.1 Sphingomicrobium sp.
CGTTCGCTCAGCGTCCAACCGGCGCCTGCACATATCCTTTCCACGATGCAACCGGCTGGCCGAATCGATTGAAGGCCGGACGAAATCGGAACTTGCGGAGAATTTGCCCGCAGGTTTCTGAATCGATTGCCGGAACGCCGCTGGTTCGGAACACCTTACACTGGCTTACGGAGCCATTGACCTCGATTCTGAGACCGAGAAACACCGGTGCGCCGCGCGGCCAGGCGTCAAGCAGCGCGCGTGGAAAATCTCGGCCGCCCAGGCGCGGGGTAAGCAGGCTTGCCTCGACCGCGATCCCGCCATCGCCCCCACCGCCCGGACCGTTGCCGCCATTACCGCTGCCGCTGCCGGTGCCGAGTCCGCCCGAGCCGGTCCCCGGGCCGCGCACGTCCGACGCGCCCTGCGTCGAGTCGGTCCCCTGCCGCGGGACTTCGGCGACGACCACCGGATTGGGCAGCAACGGTTCGACCTTGGGCTTGGGCGCCACCACCGGCGTCGCCTCGCTTTTGATGTTTTTCGGTGAAGATCCACCCTCCTTTTGCTTGGGCTTGGCCTGTTGGGGGCGCTTCGGCGGTGGCGGCGGCACAGGGGATGGCGGCGGCGGCACTTGAATGACGTCGAACGTCCGAAGCACGCTCTGCGGGTCGGTGAGGTCGATCCGTCCCGACAGATGAAGCAGCGCGAACAGCAAGCCGGCGTGGATCGCGCCGACCGCAATCAAGGCCCCGCCCTTGTCTTTCCTGTCGAGATTTGACCGATACATGCCGATGCTCAACGCAGCCGCGCCCGCGACGGTTGCGGAGGCGCAAGCGGTCGCGGAATTTTCGCCCGTCGATGCCCCGATGCCAAGTCGACTGACCATCAGCGGGACACTTAAGTCCGCGCTCTTTTCAAATAAACGCAAGACTTAGCCGATGCAAAAATGTAAAAAAAGTTAAGTGAGCATTGCCTACCGAACATAAGCTGCTCTAAACGCGTCGTATTCCGGTAATTTCGATTCGTTAGGAGCCATTTTTAGGGGCCCTCTTGTCGTTTAGGATGACATTTTCCAGCATGGCTTCGCGCCGGCGAGCGCGCTTGTCGGCATTCGTCCTGCTGGCGTCGGGGGCGGCCGCATGGCCGGCCTTGGCGTCCGCCCAATCGGCCTCCGATATCCTCCCGCCGACGCGCGAGGAAGTGACCCGGCAGCAGACGATTCAGCCTCCGGTGCAGGCGCCCCGGCTCGAAGTCGAAGGCGGGGTCGAGCGTTCCCCATGCGCGCTCGAAGGGCCGGAATTCGCCGCCATCACGCTCGATGTCAAAGGCGTTGAATTCGAGGGGCTGAAGGGCATGACCGCGGCCGAGCTGGCCCCGGCGTATCAATATTTCGTCGGCCGCAACGAGCCGATTTCGGTGGTCTGCGAAATCCGCGACCGGGCCGCGACCATGCTTCGCAATGCCGGATATGTCGCAGCGGTCCAGGTGCCCGAGCAGCGCATCACGGACGGCGTGATCCGGTTCAAGGTGTTGATGGCGCATCTGACCCAGATTCGGGTGCGCGGCGATGCCAGCGGGGCCGAGCGGATCATCGCCGGTTACATGAACCAGCTGACCGGCGAAGAGGTGTTCAACAAATATCAGGCCGAGCGCTATTTGCTGCTCGCCAGCGACCTTCCCGGTTACACCATTCGACTGACCTTGCGTCCGGCCGGCACCGCCCCTGGCGACGTTGTTGGCGACGTCACCGTCCAGCGCACCCCTTTCTATGCCGACGCCAATATTCAGAACGCCGGTTCGAAGGAGCTTGGCCGGTGGGGCGGACTGGTCCGCGGGCAGGTTTTCGGGCTTACCGGGCTTGGCGACCGGACCACCATTTCGGCGTTCTCGACCTCCGACCTCAAGGAACAGCAGACGCTCCAGCTGGGCCATGATTTCCGCCTTGGCAGCCAGGGTCTGAGTATTTCCGACCTGTTCACCTACGCCTGGGCGCGGCCGTCGATTGCGGGCACCAGCAAGGTTCGCGCCAACACCCTGCTCAACACCTTCGAAGTCGCGTATCCGCTGGTGCGAAAGCTGACCCAGACGATCCGCGGATCGGTCGGCATGGATTTCGTCAACCAGGACGTGAAGCTCGACGGGATCGACCTGACCCGAGACCGCCTCCGGGTCGTCTTTGCCCGGCTCGGCACCGATTCGCTGAGCAATGATTTCTCGCGCAACTGGACCTCCCTTGCCGAGCCCTATTGGCGGTTCGCGGCCCAGGTCGAGATGCGTCAGGGGCTGTCGATCCTTGGCGCCAGCGATTATTGCGGATCGACCGGCGCGCGCTGTCTCGGGCCCGGAGACGTTCCCCCAAGCCGGCTTGAAGGACGCGCAACCGCGTTCGTCCTGCGCTCCAACTCTTATGGGGAACTGCGCCCGATCCGCAATGTTACCCTGGGCCTTAACCTGCGCTCGCAACTGGCGTGGAAGCCGCTGCTCAGTTTCGAGGAATTTTCGGCCGGCAATTACACCGTCGGCCGGGGCTATGACCCGGGCAGTCTGATTGGCGACCGAGGGTTCGGCAGCCAGGTCGAGGTCCGCTTCGGCAGCAGGGTTCAGAAGAGCGCCAAGAAGCCGGCGGTCGAGGGCTATGCCTTCTGGGACTATGCCCGGGTCGACAATCGCGACCGGCTCACCATCCTCGACCAGTCGAACCATCTCAACTCGGTCGGCGCCGGCGCACGCATCGGCTTCGGCCGCTTTGCGCTCGATACTGCGCTTGCATTCCCGCTGACCCGGGTCGGTCTGTTCAACGACAAGCCCGACCCCCGCCTGCTCATTTCGCTAACCACCCGACTGTGGCCATGGAGCTACCAATGACCCGTCCTATCACGACTCCGTTCCGCCTTCCTCGCCGCCGCATTAGCCGGCGCAATGCGCTGTTGATGTCGTGCGCTGCGACCGCGGTCGCGGTGGCCACGCTCGCGCCGCAGAGGGCGCATGCGCAGGCGTTCAACGGAACGATGGCCCCAACCCCGGACGCATCACAAACGAACTTTGGCACGGGCACGGAAACGATCACGGTCAATAGCTCGAACGCAACGATCAACTGGGCGCCAAACGAGGCTGGTACCGGCAACATCATTTTCCTGCCTGCCGGTAATACAGCGACCTTCACCAACGGGACGGGCGTCACCGACTATACGGTGCTCAACCGAATCGTCCCGACCGACGCCAGCCGCGCGATCGAGCTTAATGGATCTGTTCTCTCGAACATTAATGGCACGACCGGCGGTAACATCTGGTTCTACAGCCCCGGCGGAATCGTCATCGGCGCGAGCGCGGTTTTCGATGTTGGCGGGCTGCTGCTGTCGACGAATCCGCTGACCTACTCGACTACCGAAACCGGCTTCACCGCCGACTTCACGCCCGGTTCCGAAACCGCGACGATTGAGATCAAGGAAGGAGCGAAGCTGAACGCGCTGCAGCAGAATAGCTATGTTGCGCTGGTTGCTCCGCGCATCGAGCAGCGGGGCAATGTTCAGGTCAACGGTGCTGCTGCCTATGTCGCTGCCACCGACCTGACCATGACGATGAACCAGGGTTTGTTCGACTTTCAGGTGGATGTCGGCACCGCTGATGCAAACGGGGTTGTCCACTCGGGCACCACCGGCGGACCGGCAAGCACAGACAACACCACCGATCCTCACCGCATCTACATTGTCGCCGTTCCAAAGAACCAGGCGTTGACAATGCTGCTGGGCGGAAGCCTCGGTTTCGCTCCCGCCACGCTTGCAAACGTGGAGAACGGTCGGATTATCCTGTCGGCCGGTTACAGCTTGTTGGGAGAAACTTTCGACCGTGAAAATCGCAACGTCGAGACCGGGCTCTCGAACATCTCGATCGACGGCCGCGGCCTTACCTCCACTGCTTACAGTCTCGCAACGGGAACTATCGAGGCACGCATCACCAATGGGACGATCGAACTCGGTGTTTCTACGTTCGGGCAGCTCGGAACAAGCGAAATCGGAATCCTGGATACGCGCACCGGACAGGAGGCTATCCTTGACGGGTGCGTGTGTGAGGGTTGGGGCATAGGTGTTTCCCAGACTGGGGCTTGGGGCGGAGCGAACAATTCGCAGGGCGTTACCAACCTGACTTTATTCTCGCACACCATGACTTCCAATTCCGTCACGTCAGTTGCTACGATCGATGGAACTAGCCTGCAGGTAACGCATAGTTTCGTTCCGAGCGCGACTCCCGACCTGTACGAGGTGATAGTGTCCGTCACAAATACGGGCACAGTTGCGACGGGTGACATTCTTTACCGGCGGGTGATGGATTGGGATATTCAACCCACACCCTTTGACGAATACGTGACTTTACAGGGTTGGGGGGCCGCGGCACTCGTTGGTTCGTCGGACAATGGCTTTGCGACTGTCAATCCTTTCGGCGCTCGCGATGAGCTTGTTGCAGGAACCCTCAATACGAACTTCACCGACAGCGGGCCTGATGATCATGGCGCCTTGTTCGATTTTAACTTTGGCTCTCTGGAAGCGGGTGAAACAGTAACCTTCTCGGTTTTCTACGGCGCTTCGCTCTCCGAGCCTGAAGCGACCGCCGCCCTCGGATCGGTCGGCGCCGAAGTCTATTCGCTCGGGCAATCCAGCGATAACATCGACGGTTCAACACCTGACAGATCTACGTTCATCTTCGCGTTCGCCGATGTCGGAGGGACACCAGTTCCGCCGCCACCTCCGCCGCCACCTCCACCTCCACCTCCACCTCCACCGCCACCGCCGC
>JBDSRE010000194.1:0-2702 GCA_039929465.1 Sphingomicrobium sp.
GAATAAAGGACGGCTGGCCCGGGTTAACGCGCGGATCAGCGGATTGCCGAGCGCGTAATGGAACATCGTCGCGCTCCGGCCCGAGGTGTGGAAGCCGGTCTGCTCCTCGGCCTCGAGCAATGTGACCGAAGCGTTCTCGGCCAGAGTTGCTGCGACCGACAGCCCGGCGATCCCGCCGCCGATAACCAGGATGTCGCTCATGCTGCTCACCGTCAGGTGGCGGCGAGCCGCTCGCTGACCAGCTTTCCGTCCTTGCTCAGCCGGACGGCGGCGATGATTTCGTCGTCATCGGGCAGGACCAGGCCGCCGGTGTCCTGGTCCCAGAAGGCAGCTAGGAAATTGTACAGGTTGCGCGCGAACAGGGCCGAGGAATCGGCTGCAAGGCTGCGCGCAAGGTTGGCCGCGCCGATGATGCTGACCCCGTGCTTGACCATCGTCTTGCCGCTCACCGTGCCCTCGACATTGCCGCCTGCTTCGGCAGCAAGGTCGACGATCACACTTCCCGCGCGCATGCTCGCGATCTGCTTGTCGCTGATCAGGCGCGGTGCCGGACGCCCCGGGATGAGCGCGGTGGTGATGACGATGTCCTGCTTGGCGATATGGCCCGACACCAGCTCCGCTTGAGCCTTCTGATAATCCTTGCTCATTTCGCTGGCGTAGCCGCCCGCGCCTTCGCCTTCGATCTCGGCGACATCGTCGACGAAAATCGGCTTGCCTCCGAGCGAGAGAATCTGTTCGCGCGTGGCCGAACGGACATCGGTAGCGCTAACCTGCGCCCCCAAGCGCTTGCCGGTTGCGATCGCCTGGAGTCCAGCAACCCCAACCCCCATCACGAACAGTTTCGCCGGACTGATCGTACCCGCTGCGGTCATCATCATCGGAAAGGCGCGGCCGAATGCCGCGGCGGCGTCGACCACCGCCTTGTAGCCGGCAAGATTGGACTGCGATGACAAGATATCCATCGACTGAGCTCGAGTAATTCGCGGCATCCATTCCATCGCCAGCGCCTCAATCCCGGCCTTTGCATAAGCCTCGATCGACTTGCGCTGGCGAATCGGGTCGAGCGCGCCGACGAGGATCGCGCCCTTCTTCACACCGGCCAGGCTCGCCGGACCGGGGCCATTGATCGCAAGGAGAATATCGGCGTCCTTGAGCACGTCCTTGCGGCTGCCGATCCTGGCCCCGGCGTCGGCGAATAACTGGTCGGCGATGGAGGCGCCCGCGCCCGCACCCTTTTCGACCGCGACTTCGGCACCGAGCGCGATAAATTTCTTTACCGTTTCGGGGATCGCGGCGCAGCGAGTTTCGTCCGCGGCTTCCTTGAGGACAGTGAGTTTCATTCGCTCGATCAGGAAATGATCAGGAGGACGGCGAGCCCGATCAAAGCGCAAATGATCGCACCCCATTTAAACATGGTCGTGAACCGCGAATAGTCGCGCACATGATGGCTCATCTCATGCGCCGTCGGGCTATCCGGAATTGACTGCTGCTTGGCCATTTGCTGCCCCTGTTGATGCGCACCGGCGGTTAGAAGATGAGAAGTCCATAACAAGCCGAGGCGCGCTGCCCAAGCCCCAATGGGCCGCGAGCTCGATTAAGGAGGCATTTATGATTTCGTCCTAAATTGGCATGCGAAGGACGATATGCGCCAGAAACCCACACGATCACTCTTGCTGTTCGATGCCAATGCCGATGAGCGACGGCTCATTTCGGCGGTCGCCGCGCGTGCCGGATGGAGCGCGATCGGCGCCGCCGACGAGGAAACCGCGCTTGCGCTCCTTCAAGGTCCGCACGGGCGCGAAGTGCAGTCGGTCCTGCTCGGCTCGTGGGACCCCGAGGTCGGACCGGGGTTCCTTGCCCAAATGCGCAAGCTCCGGCCCGATCTTCCGATCATTGTCCTATCGCTCGGCGACAGCGTCGCCGCAGCGGTCGAGGCAATGCGCTTCGGGGCCTCCGATTTTCTGGTCAGGCCGGTCGCCGCCGAGCGACTGCTCGATGCGCTGGCAGCCAATGCGGACCGCCGCCGCGGCGCCGGTGAGCTTGCGCCATTGTCCGAAAAGCTCGCCCCGGCGCTTGCGCTCGAGCAAATGGCCGGCTCGGCACCAGACTTCCGTGCGGCGCTGGCGGTCGCCGCAAACGCTGCTCGCAATCGCCTGCCGATCCTCATTCTCGGTGAATCGGGGACCGGCAAGGAAAGCTTCGCCCGCGCAATTCACGCTGCGAGCCTGCGCGCCAAGGATCCGCTGGTCGAACTCGATTGCAAAGCGATCCCGGCTAATATCGTCGACAACAAATTGTTCGGCCATGAAAAAGGTGCCTTCCCCGGCGCTTTTGCAGCGCGCACTGGCAAATTGGTCGAGGCCAATGGCGGGACCCTGTTCCTCGATGAAATCGGCGCGCTTCCGCTCGAGACCCAGGACCTGCTCGATCGAATGCTCGCAACTGGCGAAGTGCGCCCGGTCGGACTCAACGGCAGCCAGTCGGTGGATGTCCGGATAATTGCCACCAGCAGTCACATTCTGCCTGCCGACTTCCACCCCGGCCTCGCTGAGCGGATCGGAACGACGCTCGTCACCCTGCCGCCACTGCGCGACCGAACCGGCGATATTCCAGCGCTTGCTCGGCATTTGCTCGGGCGGATGGCGGGCCACAGCGGAATCGGTAATCTGAGCATCAACGACGAGGCGCTTGCAGTGCTCATG
>JBDSRE010000195.1:0-4429 GCA_039929465.1 Sphingomicrobium sp.
TACGGAACCCGTTACGGCGGCTTCATCGACGCGGTCGGGCCGGCCGGCGGCAAAAATGTTAACGATGGCAGCCGCGTTGGCGGCCGCATTTCGCTGCTATGGGAGCCAACTCCCGACATCCGCATCACGCCGCGCGTGGTTTACCAGGAAGTTCGCGCCGACGGCTTCAATCGGGAGGAGTTTTATAACTTCTATGACAATCAATTCACCGTCACTGGCGGCGACCTGATCGGCAAGCGCAAGCAATATCTGCAGCTGCGCGAGGAGTTCCGGGACGATACGTTGCTCGCTGATTTGACTGCGAGCTTCGGATTTGGCGGAGTTGAACTGACGTCTGTTACAAGCTACATCGACCGCAAGATTCTTGTCAGCCGCGATGCCTCTGCCCTGACCGGCTCGGTCGGAATTGATCCGCTTTTTTATTGCTGCGGTGTCGATCCGGACATTGCCGCGCTGCCGTCCAATCTGGTGGACACCACCGACCTCAAGCAATGGACTCAGGAGCTACGGCTTGCCTCAACTGGCAAAGGGCCATTTCAATGGGTCGTCGGCGGCTTCTATACGGACATTGCCCGTGATTATAGCCAACGACTTCCGACGCCGGGATATGACGCGTTCATCGATGCCGCCCCGGCTTTCGCAGGCTTCCTGCCAGGCGGAATTTCAGCCGTAGTAGCGAACGGCTTCCCGTTGAATTCGCCCTACAATGCCGATCTGCCCTACGATATCAATCAAACCGCACTGTTCGGCGAAGCCAGCTACGACTTCGGCCAGTTCAAGCTGACCGGCGGCGGCCGCTACTACAACTTCAAGGAAAAACGCGACTTCGTTTCAGGCGGCATCTTCGCGAACGGCGACGTCCGTCTCGGCGACAAGACCAAGTCGAATGGGTTTAGCCCGCGAGTGATCGCCACCTGGGAACCGAACCGTAATCTCAGTGTCAATTTGCAAGCCGCCAAGGGCTTCCGCCTCGGCGGTATCAACGATCCGCTCAACCTGACGCTATGCACTGCCGCGGATGCAGCGATCTACGGACCGTTCCAGTCGGAAGAATATAACGATGAGACACTGTGGAATTATGAGGCGGGCGTCAAATATTCGCGCGGCCCGATTACCTTCAACGCCGCCGTTTTCCATACCAAGATCAGAGACTTGCAGGTTACGGTCGACGCCGGCAGCTGCTCGTCGCGAATCGTTCTAAACGTCGACAAGGCGCATACCACTGGCGTCGAAGCGGAGTTTTCCGCGCGACCGATGCCTGGCCTCGAACTGTCGCTCGCCGGAAGCCTCATCGAATCCGAATTTGATTCGACCGTCGACAATGTAGTGCTGGCCAGCTTGACCGGTATCCGCGACGGCAATCGGCTTCCGTCCGTGCCCAAATTCCAGATGGCGGCGTCGGCGACCTACGGGTCGCGATTCAACGACAATGCCGATTGGTATGTCACCGCCAGCCTGCAGCATGTCGGCAACCGGATCACCCAGCCGGGCGACCAGGAGCCCCTCAACGGCTTCCGCAACAACATGATCTTCTACGATCCGATCACCGGCGCGTTCGGGTCCAACGGCGTGTTCGACTGGACGTCAAAACTGAAGCTGCCCGCGTACAACCTCGTCAACCTGTCGTTCGGTCTCGAGTTCGACAGCGGGCTGGATGTCATCATCTACGCCAACAATCTGTTCGACGAATCGCCGAAGCTCGCGTTCGACCGCGAGCGCGGCGGGCGAGCGCGTCTGGGCTACCATGTTGGAACGCCGCGGATCATCGGACTGACCCTGCGCAAGGCATTCTCGGCTGCACCGCCGCCCCCACCGCCCCCACCGCCGCCTCCACCACCGCCTCCTCCTCCGGCAACCCAGACCTGCTCGGATGGCTCGGTGATCCTGGCGACCGATACGTGCCCGCCACCACCGCCGCCTCCGCCGCCGCCGCCGGAGCCGGAACGCGGATGACGGGCTGAACCGATGACCAAGGGAAGCGGCACGCCTTCAAACACACTGCTTCCCTCGCTGACGCGCCGCTCGCTCCTCACCGGAGCGGGCGGCGCTGTCGTTGCGGCCCCGGCAATCGTGCGCGCCCAAGGATCGGACAAGCTCAGGATCGCGGTCATCGGGGCGGGCGTATTCGGCACCTGGACCGCCGAGCATTTGCGGCGCGCCGGACATGGTGTGACCTTGGTCGATGCCTTCGGGCCGGCGCACAGCCGCGCCTCGTCCGGAGGGGAGAGCCGGATGACTCGCGCCGGCTATGGCAAGGATGAAATCTACTCACGCATGGCCCGCGACAGCTTGGTCGAGTGGAAATTGCTGTCCACCAGATCCGGCCTGCCGATCTTCGTCGAGCATGGCGTATTGTTCTTCACCACCAAGGCCGACGCTTACTTCGCCGATTCGGTCACGGTTAACCGGCGTCTCGGCCTACCAATCGAGCAGATGGACCGGGCGCAAATGGCCCGCCGCTTCCCGATGATCGACTTCGCTGGCGTCGAAACGGGCTTTCTGGAGCCCCGCTTCGGCGCGCTCATGGCCAGGCGAGCCGTGCAAACCCTGGCCAGACAAATCTCCAGCTACGGCGTTGATCGCCGGACCATGGCGGTCGCCTCGCTGCGCGCCAAGGGTGGCCGCGCCAAGGCCGTGGTCGATAAAGGCGGTGCGGCGCTCGATGCTGATCTGTTCGTCTTCGCCCTCGGGCCGTGGCTGCCGAAACTGTTCCCCGAACTGCTCGGCGGCCGAATCGTCGCCACCCGCCAGGAAGTGTTTTATTTCGCGCCCCCGCCTGGCGACTTGCTCTTTCGGCCCGACGCGATGCCCGGCTGGGCCGATTTCAACGGCGGCGACGTCTATTACGGCTTCCCCGAACTCGAAGGCAAAGGCGTCAAATTTGCGCACGACACGCATGGCGCGATGGTCGATCCCGACGCCCAGTCCCGGACCTACAGCAAAGGCGCGCTCGACAATGTCATCGCCTTCCGCGACCGCCGCTTCCCCAAGCTTCGCGGTGCGCCGCTGATCGGGTCCGAGGTCTGCCAATATGAGAATAGCTCGAACGGCGACTTTCTGATCGACCGCCACCCAACCATGTCCAACGTCATCCTAGTTGGCGGCGGATCAGGTCATGGCTTCAAGCATGGCCCGGAGGTCGGCCGCCTCACTGCGGCGCTCGCCTTCTCAGACGGCCCGCAGACCGAACCTCGCTTCACCCTCGCCACCAAGGCGACGACGCAGGCGCGCGAGGTGCATTAAGGCTTGCGGGCTACCCCGACCAAAGCCGGGCGAAGCAGCCGGTCCTTCATCACATAGCCGGCCTGCATTTCCTCGATGATCGTCCCCGGCTCTTCATCGCTTGGTATCTCGATCATCGCCTGATGGCGGTGCGGATCGAGCGGCAGGCCCTTCGACGCGACCCGCTCGACCCCGTTTCGGGCGAAGACCGATTCAAGTTCGCGCGCGGTCGCTTCGATCCCGGCCAGAAAATTGGCCGCCGTCTGGTCGGCGCGCAATTCGTCGCTCACCGCCGCCAGTGCGCGATCGATATGATCCTTGATCGCCAGCATGTCGCGGGCGAAGCCGGCCGCCGCGTAGGTGCGCGCCTCGCCCATCTCCTTTTCCAGCCGGCGGCGCGTGTTCTGCTGCTCGGCGGCGGCATAGAGCGCTTTCGAATTGGCCTCCTCCAGCGCTTTCTCCAGCTCGGCCACGCGGTCATGCTCGGCCAGCTCGGGCGCGCCCGCCGCGGTCTCGGCGCGAATTTCCTCGGCCTCGTCGTGAAAGTCGTGTTCGTTGTCGTTCATGCCATCCATCTCGTCAGTGCTTGCGCTGTAAAATCAACCATGGGGACCACGCGGGCATAGTTCAACCGCGTCGGGCCGATCACGCCCACCACTCCGATCACCTTGTCGTCGCTGTCGCGATAGGGCGCGGCGATAACGCTCGATCCCGACAAAGCGAACATCCGATTTTCCGAACCGATGAAGATTCGGCACCCGTCGCCGTCGCGCGCGCCCTCAAGCAATCGCGCAATTTCCTGCCGATCCTCAAGTTCATCGAGCAATTTACGCACCCGCTCGAGGTCCTCGGCCGCCGCCTGGTCGATCAAATTGGCTTGGCCGCGAACGATCAGCACCGGGCGCTGGCTCGCATCCTTGCTCCACGCCGCGAGCCCCGACGCGACCAGTTCTGCCGCCGCACCATCGATCGCTTCGCGCCGCTCGCCGATCTCCAGTCGCAACCGTGCTTCAGCTTCGCTGAGCGTCAGGCCCGATAATCGCGCGCTGACGTAATTGGCGACCTCGGCCAGCGCCACCGCGCTCGTCCCTGGCGCCACCTCGACCATCCGATTTTCGACCCCGCCGTCCATCCCGACCAGCACCGCCAGCGCGCGCGTCGCTGACAGCGGGACGAAGCTCAACTGCTTCAACCGCATCTCGCGCTT
>JBDSRE010000196.1:0-4305 GCA_039929465.1 Sphingomicrobium sp.
GTCGGCGATCAGCGGGATCAGCGCCGACATCTGCTCGTCGGGGAAGGCGCGATAGCCGAATTCGTGGCCGGGATTGACGATTTCCACGCCGATGCTGGCGCTGTTGATGTCGGTCATCCCCCGCCACCGCGACTTGCCCGCGTGCCACGCCCGCATTTGTTCATCGACCAACCGGTAAATCGTGCCGTCCTCATCGACGCAATAATGGCACGAGACCTTGGCCTCGGGCGAACACAAGCGGTCGAGCGCGCCCTGGCAATCGGGCATTCCGGTATAATGGAGGACGATCATCGACACCGGCAGCTTGCGCTCGTCAAAATTGGGCGAAGGCAGGTCGATCATGTCCATCGCCGCTACTCGCGCACAATGGGGGGCGCGGGGTCAAGCTCCGAATGCGCTTAACCGGTCAAGCGGCGGCGCTGCGGCGGTCGCTGATGCGCTTTTCGATGCGGCTTCCGTCGCCGGTCAGGCGATAGAGGCCGCGGGCGTTGATATCGGCGCCGAGCTTGGCCGTCTGGCCAATCACCGTTTCCCCAGCACCGAGCATCAGCCAGCTATCCTCGACCATCGCCGAGGCGAGCCGGTCGAACGCCAGCGCTTTCTTGTCGGCGCTGAGATAAAGCAGGACATTGCGGCACAGGATAATGTCGAACCCGCCGGCAACCGGCGGCTGTTTGAGGATATTGTGGACTTTAAAGCGAACCGGCCTCCGCAGCGCCTCGACCGCGCGCCAGCCGCCGGCACGTTCCTCGAACCATCTGATCATCTGATTGATGCCAAGCCCGCGCTGCACCTCGAACTGAGTGTAGATGCCGGCGCGCGCGCGATCGATGCAATGGTTCGACACATCGGTACCCAGGATGTCGATGGTCCATCCGGCCCAGGCCTTGGGATCGTCGGCAAACAGCATCGCCAGCGAATAGACTTCCTGTCCGGTCGAGCAGCCGGCGGACCAGATTCGCAGCCGCTTCGACTGGTGGCGCCGTTTGGCCAGTTCGGGCAGAGCGTGGCGAGCGATGAGGTCGAAGGGCGCGCGGTCGCGGAAGAAATAGGTTTCATTGTTGAGCAATGCTTCGACGACCTTGTCGGGCAGGCTTGCCTCCCGGCCCATGACGAGGATGGTAATCAGTTCATCGAGCGTGCCGATGCCGCGTTCGCGCATCAACGAGCCAAGCGCGGTCTCGATGCGCCAGCGCCTGCTCATCGTCAGCTGCTGACCGGTCCGGCCTTCCAGCAGGCCGGCGAGAATTCGGCTCGAGCTGTCGCTTATTTGCACGAAACGAGCCCCTCCACTCGAGCGGCGATCCTGCGGGCAATCTTATCGGGCGAAAGGATTGCGCTGGCGAGTCCAGCTTCGGTAACCGCGCGCGGCATTCCCCACACGGCGCAGCTGGCCTCGTCCTGAGCGATGATCGAGCCGCCAGCGGCAACCAGGCGGGCGCTGCCCTCGACCCCGTCGCGGCCCATTCCCGTGAGGATCACGCCGAGCGCGACAGGTCCGTAAACCGCACCCAGAGTGCCGAACATTGGATCGACCGAGGGCATGCAACCACTTGCGCTGCGCCCGCCGATCAGGCGCACGACGGCACCCTGGCCGTGCTTTTCAAGTGTCAGATGGGCATCGCCGGAGGCAAGGATGATGCGGTCCGGGAGAAGAACCATGCCGTTTTCCGCGACCAGCGTTTCGCGGTGCGACATTCCCGCCAGCTGGCGCGCGAATACCGGCATGAAGGCCGAGGGCAAATGCTGGGTGATGAGGATCGGGACTCCGATTTTGTCGGGCAAGGCCCGGAAAAGTACGCCGAGCGCGTGGATGCCGCCGGTCGAAGCGCCGATTGCGAGCGCACCGATAGGGTCGCTGGGCATCGCCCGAAGCGAGATGCTTCCGCCACCTTGAGACTGCGTCGGCAAAAGCTTCCTGCCGGTGGCGAATCCAAGCGCCTTGAGCTTGCTGACCAGGATTTCGGAGAAACGCCCGTTGAAACGGCTAATGCCCGGCTTGGACAAGGTGTCGGCGGCGCCGAGAGCGAGCGCTTTCACCGTATTTTCAGCCCCTTCCTCGGCCCCGGAGGAGACCACCAGCACCTTGGCACCGGCGGCGGCGGCGAGGATCCGCGGCAGCAGCTTGAGTCCTCCCTCCCCCGGCATTTCGAGGTCGAGGATGACGACGTCTACCCGCACTTTGCCAAGCGCTTCGATGGCGCCTTCAGCGGTGCCGGCGACGGCAGTAATTTCGAATGCCGGATCGTTTTCGATCATCCGTGCCAGCACTGCCTGGGCGACCGTCGAATCATCGACGATCATCAACCGCAGAGGGCGGCGAATGGCGTGCGGTTCATCGTAGCGGTCCCGCGTGTTGGCGAGCGCCCGCTCCATCTCAGCGGGACTCAGGCGACGCCAACAAGCTGAAGCTTGATATGCAGCGTTTCGCGGTCGAATGGCTTCATTACATATTCGTCGGCCCCGGCCTCCAGCGCGGCGCGGATATGGGCCATATCGTTCTCGGTGGTGCAGAAGACGACCTTCGGCTGATCCGAATGGCCGCGCTGGCGAAGCAGTTTGAGGAACTCCATCCCGCTCATCACCGGCATATTCCAGTCGAGCAACACCACATCGGGCATCTTCGCTTCGCAGGCGTTCAGCGCCTCTTGACCGTCGCCAGCCTCCTCGACTTCAAATTCGAGGGTTTCGAGGATGTGACGGGCGACCTTGCGGATCACCTTGCTGTCATCGACAATCAAACACGTCTTCATGGCCTTACGGTTCCCACCTCTGTTGGGGGAGCGGATATACGACAAGGGTAACTAAGTGCTTAAGCTGCCTTGGCTTCCAGCCCGGCGACGAGCGCCGCGACATCGACCAGAAGCAGCGGTCCGAGTTCGCTTTCGACCATACCGGTTGCGACCCGTTCCCAGCCCGGCCCCATCGCCGCGCGCACTGGCACCGGGTCTGACTGGGCTTCGATGACATCCTGAACCATGTCGACGATGAGCGCATAATGATGGCCGTCGAGCTCGACCACCGCCGCTTCGCGGATGCCATCGGAGCAATCGGTCATTCCGAGTTCGAGCGAGCGCATGCAGTCGATCACCGTCAAAACCCGGCTGCGCAGTGCGGACAGTCCGGCGACGTGCGGAGCGGCGCGCGGCACCGGGATCAGCGTATCGAGCTCAACCACCGCTTCGACCGCGTCGGCGGCAACGGCAACCTGCTCTCCGGCGATTGTCACAACCAATAACAACATCGCTATTTGCCCCCTCCAGCACCAGCCTTGAGCGCCAGCAGCAGCCCCGAGCGGTCGTAGCGATACACGCTGTCGTCCGTCTTGTTCGCGGCCTCGGGCTCGGAGCGGAGCCAAATTGTGCGTCTGGCGGCGTCGCCGACGTCGCTGCCCTGCGCTGCAATGTGCAAATCGGCCACTTCCTCATCATTCTCGGCGACGACTCGATAGCCCGCCGCCTCGACAATGGGGCGGAGAATGTTCTGCATCCACGGGTCGTCGCCAGGGAGCCGGCAGACCAACAGATCGCCCGAGCGCGCGGCGGCGCCGACATGCTTGGCGAACAGCCAATGGGCATCGACGATTTCGGCTGGCTCGCCGTTGATCAGCGACACACCGCTAACCTCTCCGGGAACGTCGGCCGGGATGACTTCGGCCTCGATCGCAGCGAAATCGATGACCTCGGCGAAGGCGTATCCGAGCTCGCTTCGGCCGTCGTTGAGCCGGAACAGGCGTACCCGATCGCCAAGCGGCTTGTCGCTGACTCCGGCGAGCGGCAGGATCGCCTCACCGAGCTGGACCCGGAGCTGCCCTGCAGCCTTGGTAATCGTGGCTGAGTCGACTTCCTCGATTCGGTCGACCACCGCCAGTCGGAGCACGCGGCGCGAGCCGTCGAGGCCGCGGAACAGCAGCACCGAGGTCGCTGCCGCGGCGGCTTTGACCGGAGCCTCGGCAATGCGCGCCGACCGTTCGAGCGTCTCGAGCTTGATCCCGCCGACTTCGGCCAGACCCGCGGGATCGAACAGCAGGATCGGGCTGCCGTCGTCGGCCAGCGTGGTCCCAGCATACAGGCCGGTGGCCATGACCGCCGGTGCCGCCGGCTTAACCACCAATTCCTCATGATCGTGAATTTTATCGACCAGCAAGGCGTAGACGTCGTTACCCGCCGGACGCAGCACGATCAGGCGCTGGTCGGCAAGCTCGACCTTGCTCTCAAGGCCGAGGATGTCGGCGAGGCTGACTTCGGGTACCCGGCGGCCGCGAATGGTCGCGACCCCGGCTCCGCCGATCCGCTCGAGCTTGAC
>JBDSRE010000197.1:0-5818 GCA_039929465.1 Sphingomicrobium sp.
AGCCGCCGCGCGCGCGCCGCTGGCTCCTTCGCGCCGCCGGTCCCAACCGCTGGACCGGAACCCTGACCGACGCCGCCGGCCCGGTGACAATCCGCGCCCAAGGCAATGCCGCGACCATCGACTTCACCGCCAAAGACGGCGTGCTAATCCACCAGGAGCTGCGCCTTCGAGCTGACCGCGAAACGATCGACAACCGGCTGACCGCGACCAAATGGGGCGTCCACGTCGCCACCCTCGACGAAGTCATCCGCAAGCTCGACTGATGGCGCCGCGCGATAGCGGCTGCACCGGGTGGAAAGCGAACCTCGCTCGCAACCGTCTCGCTGACCGCTTAAGCTGAAAGAATGCGCAAGACCGAACGAGTTTATGTCCGCTTTGTGTGCTTTCGACTGGTGGAATCACAACGGCAGCGGCTGGGCCTGTTCCAAGCGCTGGATGAAGCGAGAGATTGCGACTTCGCGCCTTCTTGGGCGTTGGGTCAGATCGGCGAACTTTCCGGCTGGTTCGAGCAAAATCTGGCGGCTCCCAGCAAGTTTTCGCGGGGGAGCTGGAAAGGACGTGGCCAGCCAGGACTATCTTGGTTCAAGCCTGTCGCCACCGAACACATCAGGCAGATGCATCAACTGAAATTGGCGCTGGAAGCGTGCGGCATCCATGTCGAAATCCTCACAACCAGAGACCCTGGGCACATCATTTGGCAGCATGAACATCAACTTGTGGCCGAGCCTGGCGCACGAAAGTTCTAATGTACGACATGGGTGGAAAGCAGACGTTCGCGTTTGCCAATCAGCTTTGACCTTCCGCACGCCGAAAATGCCGAGAGAGCGCCTGGTCAGCGACTACAATCTCGTCCCCGACAGAAGTGAAGGCTCCGTCGTTTATCCGACCATCGCGACCAAGTTCGCAGAGCGCAAAGGGGGCGCGAGTACCGCCGCTGACTTAGCGCCGCGGACGGGTTCCCGCGCCGCACAGTTTCCCTCAGAAACTCACCGTGACCCGCCCGTAGAGGTAGCGACCGTTGAAGCCGAACGGCGAGAAATTGCTGAACGGGGTGACGTAGCGGCTGGCCGGGAAATTGGCCGGCAGCCCCGTCGCCGGGTCAACCCCCCGGCCGCGCGGCGTGTTGGTCGGATAGACGTCGAAAAGATTGTTACCGCCGAGCGCCAAGGTGAAGCGGTCGCCGAGCGGTTTGAAGCGCAGCTCGAGGTCGGTCAGCGTTTTCGCCTTGAGCGGGATGTCGAGGAAGACCCTCGGCCCCGCGTCGAGCACTTTTCCGTAACGCGTGACGCGGAAGGTTCCACCGAACCAGTTGCGGTCGTAATCCGCCGACAGGTTGATCTTGGTGCGCGGCTGACCCTGCACCAGGCGCAGCGATTCCTGGCGCCCGAACAGGACCAGATTGTCAATGTTGGCGAGCGGGCCGGGCGCGGCCAGAAGCTTGCGGATCTTTGTCTTGTTGTAGTTGAATCCGGCGGTCAGGTTGAGCCGTCCGCCGACGAAATTCGGCACGCGGTAGTGGCGACCAGATCGACGCCGCGAGTTCGGGTGTCGACACCGTTGACGAAGAACCGTGCGGCATCGACGAATGGGAAGCCGGCGGCATTGAGGATCGTAGCGATCGAGAAGCCCGGATCGGCGCCGATCGGCGCCCGCGTGATCGGGTCGCGGGTGGCAATCAAATTGTCAGTCACGACGACGCGGTCGTCGATATCCACCTGATACACGTCAAGGGTGACGTTGAGCCGCGGGACGGCGCTGAACACGATCCCGCCAGACAGGCTGAACGATTTTTCCGCGTCGAGCGGGGTGGCGCCGAGCGCGATCGCCACCGGGTTTTCTACCGGCAGCGTGACCGTCTCCAAAAGCACCCCATTGACGTTGTTGGTCGCTCGCGCGGCAAAGAATTGCTGCTGGAGCGAGGGCGCTCGGAAACCGGTTGAGGCCGATGCGCGCAGCGCGAACCCTTTGGTCGGCGCATAGCGGCCCGACAGCTTCCAGTTTAGGTCGGAGCCGAAGTCGCTGTAGTCTTCATAGCGCAGCGCACCTTGCAGGCTCAGTTGGTCGCTGATGTCGCTGTCGATTTCGGCATAAGCCGAAAGGTTGCGCCGCTTGTGCGGCTGATCGACCCGAGCGCCGCCGATGAGCGGCTGGAAGCCCGGGAACACCTGCGCCCCCGACGGTCCCGGGAACGGTCCGGCGACATAGCTGTCAACTTCGCCTCGACGAATATCGAAGCGCTCGCGTCGATATTCAGCGCCGAGCGAGAGCGTCGTGCTTTTCGCGAAGGCAAAAGCCAGGTCGCGGCTGACGTCGAGGTTAAACAGCGCCTGGCCATATTCGAGGCCGCCCGAATCAAACTCGGTCGGCGAGGTCGGTCCGAGCGAAGTGTTAAGGCTGTTCTTGATCGTGAAGTCGACATTGTCCTGGCCATATTGGGCCGAAAGGTCCCAGCGCCATTTGGCAATTTCGCCGCGAACGCCAAGCGTCCCGGCATAATCGTGGGTGTCAGTAGTGATCAGCGGCAAGAAACCGTCGGGATAGATCGAAGGGATATTTCGCGAATTCCTAGCGGTCCGGTAAAAGCCGGCGCTCTCGCCGTCGCGCTTGTTGTAACTGGCAAAGCCATAAGCCTGCGTCCCCCCCGCGCCCAGCGGGACCGCGGCATTGACGAAAATCTTGTAATCCTCAGTCTTGGCGTCTCCGTAACGGTGGCTGAAACGGTTGAAGGTCAGCTCGCGCGGGTCGAGCGCACCGGCGATCAGCGCATATTGCTGCGTCGGATCGGCGCCGGTGCGGTTGGTCGGGTTTCGGTCCTGGAACTCTGCGGCGACATCAACAAAGCCCTCCGCGCCTATCGGCAGGCCGACCACACCGCCAAACGTTACCGTCTCTCCGTCGCGCCGCTTGCGATCGTTGCCGGTATAATCGAGCTGAAGTGTACCGTCCGGGGCCAGGACGGGCGTGTTGCCGGGCCCGGTGACGACGTCGTTGTAGGTCTCGACGTTCTGGACCCGAGTGAAATATTGCCCGAAGGTCGCTGTCGCTCTGCCGCCCCTGCGCGCGCTGCGCAGCTGGAAATTGATTACGCCGGCAATCGCGTCGGAGCCATATTGCGCCGCCGCGCCGTCGCGCAGTACTTCGACCCGCGACAGAGCGATGGTCGGGATGAGGTTGACGTCAACCGCCGATGTGCCGCGGCCGACCGATCCGTTGATGTTGAGCAAAGCCGAGGTGTGGCGGCGCTTGCCGTTGATCAGCACCAGCGTCTGGTCCGGCCCGAGCCCGCGCAGCGTCGCCGGGCGAATAACGTCGGTGCCGTCGGTGATCGACGGCTGGGGAAAGTTGAAGCTCGGGACTTCCTGGGCGAGCTGGCGGTTGATTTCGGTGAAGCCGGTGTTGCTGAGGGTTTCGGCCGACAGGACGTCGATGGGGACCGGGCTATTAGCGACCGTGCGGTCGAGCCGGCGCGTGCCGGTGATGACGATTGTCGCAGAATCGGGAGTGTCGCCCTGCGCCTGGGCCTGTGTCGGCGCGTTCTGGACGGCTTCCTGGTTCTGCTGCGCTTGGGCAGGGGCGGCGATGGCCAGGGTGCTGAGTGAAGCGAGAAGCATAACGCGAAAGCGTTTCATGACTTTACTCCCTTGGGACGCGGGTCGGCGCCAGCGAAACGGAATGATGTCCTAATTGTCGCGCCGTGCAAGGTCGCGCGCAATTACCGCGTCGGATTCGTGACGGGACCGTTGCCGGAACATCACAGTTTCGGCCGGTTACCGCACAGGTGGTTGAGTTTCTGCCCAGCTTACGTCCGCTTTGGGTCAGAAACGGACACCCGCTGAAACACGAGAAAACACTGTCCTACAGGCCCGCAAATGTGCTCAGTCAGGGGCGATGTCAGCCAGCCGCGCGTCCCTCCGTTCCGTTCGTATCTTCCCCTTCGCTAACTTGCGACGCGTGCTGCAAATGGCGCCTTACCGCGTGACTTTAGTGACTTTCAGTGCGGCTCCTCTCTCGCTACCGCATTGTCCGGGGGGCTTGTGATGGCGGAAATAGCGAAAAATCGGACCAAAAGCGGATCGATGGCGCGGGTGGTGATCGCTTCGTCGATGGGCACCGCTTTTGAATGGTATGACTTCTTCATCTTCGGAAGCCTCGCGCCGATCATTTCCAAAGTGTTTTTCGCCGGGCTCGACCCGACCCCGGCGCTGGTCGCGGCGCTGGCCCTGTTCGCGGTCGGTTTCGCCTTCCGACCGCTCGGCGCGTTGATCTTCGGCGTGGTCGGCGACCGCATGGGGCGCAAAGGCGCGTTCCTGGTCACCGTCAGCCTGATGGGCACCGCGACGTTCCTCATCGGTCTTTTGCCGACTTATGCTCAGGCCGGTTGGCTGGCGCCGTTGTTGCTGATTTTTCTGCGCATCTGCCAGGGCGTTGCGCTCGGCGGCGAATATGGCGGAGCAGCGGTTTACGTCGCCGAACATGCGCCCGATGACAAGCGCGGCGCGGCGACCGGGTGGATCCAGTCCTCGGCGTCGTTCGGGCTGCTCGCTGCGCTGCTGGTCATCCTCGCCACCCGCAATTGGGCGGGCGAGGATGCGTTCGGCGCCTGGGGCTGGCGAATCCCGTTCCTCGTCTCGGCCTTACTGCTCGGCATTTCGGTGTGGATGCGCGCCAGGCTCGCCGAAAGCCCGCATTTCGCCAAGTTGAAAGAAGAGGGCGAGCTGAGCCACCAGCCGCTGCGCGAATCCTTTACCACCTCGGCCAATGTGAAGCGGGTCCTGATCGCCTTTTTCGGCATCATGTGTGCCCAGGGCGCAGTGTGGTATTTCACCTTTTTCTACATGCAGGTGTTCCTCGAAAAGTCGCTTGGGCTGCCGGGCACGACCAAGGACCTGCTGCTGGTCGCGATGACCGTGGTCAGCGCCCCGCTTTACGTCTTCTTCGGCTGGCTCAGCGACCGCGTCGGACGCAAACCGGTGATGGTCGGCGGGATGCTGCTTGCGCTAATGCTCTATTTCCCCGCCTCGCACTGGATCGCAGCGGCCGCCAATCCGGCTTTGGTCGCGGCCCAGCGATCGACCCCGGTGATCGTCGAGACCGACCCCGCGGCCTGCTCCGCCCAATTCGATCCCACCGGCACCGGCCAGTTCACCAGCGCCTGCGATATCGCCAAGGGCGCGCTCATCGCCAAGGGCATTTCCTATTCGACCAAGGCATCAGCCGACGGTTCGACCCGGGTACTCGCCGGCCCCTCAAGCATCGCGGTGGCGGGCGGCGCCGGCCTCTCCGCTGCCGATCTGAAGGCCCATAAGGCGAGCAGCGGCGATGCGATCGGGGCAGCGCTTCAATCAGCGGGATTTCCCGCTTCGGCCGACCCTGCCAAGGCCAATCTGCCTCTGCTCGCCGCGATCCTGATGCTGTTCGTGGTCGCCGCGACCGCGCTTTACGGACCGCAGGCGGCGGCGCTGGTTGAGATGTTTCCGACCCGGGTGCGCTATACCGCAATGAGCCTGCCTTATCATGTCGGCACCGGTTGGGTTGGGGGCTTCCTGCCCGTCACCAGTTTCGCCTTGGTGGCGATGAGCGGTAGTATCTACACAGGCCTGTGGTACGCGGTGGTGTTCACCGCGATATCGGTGGTCGTCAGCCTGCTGTTTCTGAAGGAAACGCGAGGGAGGCCGCTGGAGGAGATTTAGTGGTTCAAGCGCACCAGTGAATATCGATCGGCTGCTCGACCTCTGCAAGCACGCGTCCGACCGGCAGTTTGGAGCTATGCCCGTCGGCGATGGCCCCTTCGAGCAGGTCGCGCTTGTCCTGGCCGATG
>JBDSRE010000198.1:0-3480 GCA_039929465.1 Sphingomicrobium sp.
GGGTCGATATCGGCTGGCACCGCGATCCCAAACGGATCGAGAACATCCGCGATGCACTCGCCGCCGAAGGGCGCTGGGGGCAGAAGAAACAGTCCGGATTCTACGATTACGACGACAAGCGCCGCCCCAGCCCGAGTCCCCGGGTGCAGGAAATCATCGATCAGTTCCGGGCCAAGGAAGGAATTGAAAAGCGCAACATCTCCGACCAGGAAATCATCGAGCGGACGCTCTACTCAATGGTCAATGAAGGCTCGAAAATCCTTGAAGAGGGCGTCGCCCAGCGCGCCTCCGACATCGATGTCGTGTGGGTCTACGGCTATGGCTGGCCGGTCTATCGCGGCGGCCCAATGCACTGGGCCGACAGCGAGGGGCTGGCCAAGATCGTCGACGGATTGAAGCGGCAGGAAAAGCGCATGGACAGCGATTTCAGTTTCTCCAAACTGCTTCTCGACAAGGCCGAAAAGGGCGAGAAGTTCGGGCGCTGAGAGGCGGTTACCGCGCTTTGCGAGTTTCGAGCAGACTGAGCATGACGAGCGCCATCGCCGCCACTCCGGCGCTGGTTGCAAACGTCGCGCTGCTTCCGCTGCGATCCCATAATAGTCCGGCGCCGAGACTTGCGAACAGGGTCCCAATTCCGCTGACGAACCAGAATGCGCCGAAGGCGGTGGCGCGCTGACCATCGGCTGCGCTGTCGGCGATCATGCGGGCAAAGATGCCCTGGGTCAGTGCCATGTGCGCGCCCCACAGGACCGTTCCCAGAGCGACCCCGGCAAAGGTCACGCTATTGGCGAGGACAAGGTTGCCCGCGACGAGCACGCCGAGTCCGGCAAGGAGGATCGTTCGGGGATTCATCCGGTCGCTCAGCGCGCCCGCCGGATAGGCGAGAATGACATAAGCGAGGTTGAACAATACCAGGGTCAGCGGCGACCAGCTTTCCGACAGTCCGACCTCAATGCCTTTGAGGATTAGAAAGGCTTCGGAAAAACGCGCAAGCGCGAACAGGAAGCCGACGGCGAGCAGGCGTTTGGTATCGGACCCGAGATCGCGGAACCCGGCGAGGACTGGGGCGGGCTTGGCTAAATCGACGTGCTTTCGCGGTTCGCGCAGCGCGACCCACGCCAGCGCCACCGATAAAAACGCCGGGATGATCGCGACCCAATAGACCGCTCGGATATTGCCGGCGAAGGCCCACATCAGCGCAATTGCAGCGATTGGTGCAAGCAACGCTCCAACGGTATCAAGCGACTGTCGCAGGCCAAATGCACGGCCACGGATCGCGGGCGGCGATTCGTCGGCGACCATGGCGTCGCGGGGTGACCCACGAATGCCCTTGCCAATGCGATCGAGGAAGCGCGCCGCCATCAGCGCAAGCGCGCTCCCAGCGAGCGGGAATAACGGCTTGGTTAGCGCGGCAAGGCCGTATCCAGCGAGGATCAGCGGTTTGCGGCGCTGGCTTTTGTCCGACAGTCGGCCCGACGCCAGCTTGGCGAAATTTGCGGTCGCCTCCGCAATCCCGTCGATCGCCCCCAGCGCGGTTGCCGGAAGTCCAAGGAAACTCGTCACAAAGGCAGGCAGCAGCGCGTGATAAATCTCGCTCGACAGGTCCATCAACAGGCTGACGAAGCCGAGCACCCAGACGTTTCGGGGCAAAGGCGGGCGCGTACGTGGTGGGCTCGGGACTGGGGCGCGGCTGCTCACGCTGGGGCCATTGGGGAAAAGTCACCGAAGCCGCAACCCTCCGGGTCACTTCGACAAAGCAATTTTGACGCACAGAAAATCTTTGCTACTATGCAATCATGCTCGGAGGATCATCACCGGCCAAGCTTGCGGCGCGCCTTACCGCGGTCGCGCAAGACTGGATCATCGACAGTGCTGCGGCGCGCATGGACCGCGCTCACCGGCGGTTGTTGAGTGCAATCGAATCGGCTGAGCCGGCGACCTTGGGCGAAATCGCCAAGGCGGTGTCGCGCGGCGCCCCGGCGGTCAGCCGGTCGATCGACTCGCTGGTTCGGGCTGGCCTTGTCAATCGCGCGCCCGACCCTGACAACCGCCGTCGACTAGCGCTTCGGCTGACTAAGGCAGGGCGGGACGAACTCGGCAATACACCCAAGGGCAGCGCGCTTGCGGCGCGCCTCGACCGCTTTGCGCAGAGCGAGCTTCGGGCCTTGGAGCGCGCCGTCGAAATCCTCGAGCAACGCCATTGAGGAACCGCTAATGCTCAGGTTGCTGCAGTGCAGCAAGTCCTGTAGGGGGGCGCTTAATCTTTTCAGGACATCGCTATGAACCTCCGCAACGTGGCAATCATCGCCCACGTCGATCACGGCAAGACGACGCTCGTCGACCAGCTGTTCCGCCAATCGGGCACCTTCCGCGACAATCAGCGGATTGAGGAGCGGGCGATGGATTCGAACGACCTCGAGAAAGAGCGCGGGATCACCATCCTTGCCAAATGCACGTCGGTCGAATGGTCCGATGCGGCGGGCCACACGACCCACATCAACATCGTCGACACGCCCGGCCACGCCGATTTCGGCGCCGAGGTCGAGCGTATCCTCTCCATGGTCGATGGGGTTATCCTGCTGGTCGATGCCGCCGAAGGGCCCATGCCGCAGACCAAATTCGTCACCGGCAAGGCGCTTGCGCTGGGATTGAAGCCGATCGTCGTGGTCAACAAGATCGACCGCCCCGACGCACGGCCAGCCGAAGTGCTCGACGAAGTATTCGAATTATTCCTCAACCTCGAAGCCAATGACGAGCAGCTCGACTTCCCGACGCTCTACGCTTCGGGCCGAGCCGGATACGCCGGCATCAACGACGACGTCCGCGACGGCGATTTGAAGCCCTTGTTCCAGACCATCGTCGATCATGTGCCGGCCCCGGCGCTCGACCCCGAGGGCGAGTTCAAGATGCTTGTCACCTTGCTCGACCGCGACAATTTCCTTGGCCGAATTCTTACCGGTCGGATCGAAAGCGGAACGCTCAACATCAACGATCCGATTCGCGCGATGGACGTCAACGGCAAGTCCGTCGAGGACGGGCGAGTGACCAAATTATTCGCGTTCCAGGGGCTTGAGCGGGTGCCGGTTGAAAGCGCGCGCGCGGGCGACATCGTGGCCATCGCCGGGTTGATGAAGGCGACCGTCTCCAACACCATCGGAACGCCGCTGATCAGCGAGCCGTTGCACGCGCGCGAAATCGATCCGCCGACTCTGAGTATGACCTTTTCGGTCAACGACAGCCCGTTCGCGGGCAAGGACGGCGACAAGGTCCAGAGCCGAGTGATCCGTGAGCGTCTGGCGCGCGAGGCCGAAGGCAATGTTGCGATCCGAGTGAGCGAAACCCCAGGCGGCGAGGCGTTCGAAGTCGCAGGCCGCGGCGAACTTCAGCTCGGGGTGGTCATCGAAACCCTCCGCCGCGAAGGCTTCGAACTCGGCATTTCGCGCCCGCGGGTGCTGTTCCGTGACGGCCCGAATGGCCGCG
>JBDSRE010000199.1:0-2781 GCA_039929465.1 Sphingomicrobium sp.
TCTCGTTCGGCGATTATTTCAAGGAACAGGCGATCACTTTCGCGTGGAAGCTGCTGACCGAGGAGTGGGGCATTCCCGCCGAGCGACTGACGGTCACCGTCTATCACACCGACGACCAGGCCTTCGACCTGTGGAAGCAGATCGCCGGCTTGCCCGACGAGCGCATCATCCGAATCGCGACCAAGGACAATTTCTGGGCGATGGGGCCCGATGGGCCGTGCGGGCCATGTTCGGAAATCTTCTACGACCACGGCGACCACCTTCCAGGAGGGCCGCCGGGCAGCGCGGACGAGGACGGCGACCGCTTCGTCGAGATCTGGAACCTCGTTTTCATGCAGAATGTGCAGGAAAATGACGAGATTGTCGGCGATTTGCCAAAACCTTCGATCGACACCGGAATGGGGCTCGAGCGTGTCGCGGCGGTGCTTCAGGGTGTCCACGACAATTATGATACCGATACGTTCAAGGCGCTGATCCACGCCAGCGAGGAGCAGACCGGGACCCGCGCGGAGGGCGACAATCAGGCTTCGCACCGAGTTATTGCGGACCATCTGCGCGCGTCCGGGTTCCTCGTCGCCGACGGCGTTCTCCCGGCCAATGACGGGCGCGGCTATGTGTTGAGGCGGATCATGCGCCGGGCGATGCGCCACGCGCACCTGCTCGGCGCAAAGGAGCCGCTGATGTGGCGCCTGGTGCCGGCTTTGGTGGCGGAAATGGGGTCGGCGTATCCGGAGTTGGTGCGCGCTCAGCCACTTCTGGAAGCAACACTATTGCAAGAGGAGACGCGGTTCCGCCGAACGCTCGAAAATGGCTTGAAATTGCTCGACCAAACGACCGCTGACGTTGCCGCGGGCGGAACTCTTGCGGGCGAGACCGCATTCAAGCTCTACGATACTTTCGGTTTTCCCTACGACCTTACCGAGGACGCGCTCCGCGCTCGGGGAATCGCGGTCGACCGCGCCGGTTTCGATACCGCGATGGCGGCACAAAAGGCGGCTGCCCGGGCGGCGTGGAAAGGTTCAGGAGATAAGGCCTCGGACGATTTGTGGTTCGACCTCGCCGAAGAGCATGGAGCGACGGAATTCATCGGCTATTCGGGCGATGAAGGCGAGGGGGTTGTGCTTTCGATCGTCAAGGACGGCGCGGCAGTCGAGCACGCCGGCCAAGGTGAGATCGTGCAGATCATCGTTAACCAGACGCCTTTTTATGGTGAGAGTGGCGGACAGATTGGAGACGCCGGAAAACTTACTTCGATCAATGGCTTTGTCGGCGAAGTTGAGGATAGTTCAAAACCGTTGGGGAAGCTTCACGCGCTTAATACCAGGATTACCAAGGGCATCATTACCGTCGGCGATACGGTTCACCAGTTGGTCGACAGCGACCGGCGCGACCGCATTCGCGCCAATCACAGCGCGACGCACTTGCTTCATGCCGCACTCCGCCACCGGCTTGGCGATCACATTTCGCAAAAGGGCAGCCTCGTCGCCGAGGACCGCTTCCGCTTCGATTTCTCCAATCCGCAGGCGCTGACGGCGGAGGATATCGCGGCGGTCGAGGCCGATGTGAACGCCCAGATCCGCGGCAATGAGCCGGTTTCGACGCGGCTGATGACCCCAGATGACGCCATTGCCGCAGGGGCGATGGCGCTATTCGGCGAAAAATATGGCGACGAAGTGCGTGTCCTGAGCATGGGCCGGGGCAGCGATTCGGATTATTCGGTTGAACTGTGCGGCGGCACCCACGTTCGCGCGCTAGGCGACATCCAGTTGCTCAAGATCATCGCCGAAAGCGCGGTCAGCTCGGGCGTGCGCCGGATCGAGGCGCTGACCGGTGAGGCGGCGCGACTATGGCTGGTCGCCCGCGATGCCAAATTGCGCGAAGTTGCGGCGACCCTGAAATCGTCGCCTGACGAGGTTCCGGCGCGAATTGTCGTGCTGGTCGAGAATGCCAAGCGGTTCGAGCGAGAGCTCGCGGGGGCGAAGAAGGCGCTGGCCATGGGCGGCGGAACCGCCTCAACTGAGCCCACGGGACCGGAGGTTGTCGGCGGCCATGCTTTCCTCGGCCAGGTTGTTGATGGCCTCGACCCCAAAAATCTGCGCGGCGAGGTCGATGCGATGAAGAAACGCGTCGGATCGGGCATCGCCGCCCTGGTCGCGGTGAACGATGGCCGAGCCAGCGTTTCTGTCGGAGTCACCGACGATCTCACCGGGAAACTCAGCGCGGTCGATCTGGTCAAGGCGGCAGTCGCTGCGCTTGGCGGGCAGGGTGGCGGTGGCCGCCCCGACATGGCCCAAGGCGGCGGGCCCGATGGCGACAAGGCGGAAGAAGCACTTCAGGCTGTGCGGGGAACGCTGGTGAAGGTGACTGTTTAGACCTTTGCCGCGTCCCGAAGCCGCCGCCGCCCGAGCGTCGGCTCGACCATCAAATCCCCGGCCTGCATGATTTCGGCGCGCTTGGCAGCGCGTTTTTCGTGGATGCTGGCGATCACGGGGCCCATCGCCACACCGACATCGACCAGCACGGCTTCGGCCAGCTGAAGCGATGCCTCAAGCGTTTCGGGGACCGCGTCAGTGACCCCCGCGCGATACAGCTGCGCAGCATGGGCTGTGTCGCGTGCGCGGGCGATGATCGGCAATAGGGGAAAGGCGACGCGCATGCGCTTGGCAACGCGAGCGACCAGCACCGGGTCGTCCATCGTCAGCACCAAGGCCGCGGCCTCGCCGAGCTTGAGACGATCGGCCAGCTCGGGGCGCGCGACATCGCCGAACAGTGCGTCATAGC
>JBDSRE010000200.1:0-3994 GCA_039929465.1 Sphingomicrobium sp.
CCTGTTGGCGCTCGTCGCGAGTCTGCTGACGATCTTCGCGGCTCGACGATTGTGCCTCGCGCGCCGACGAGCGGTCCTGGCGCGCCGACTGGCGGCTCGCGCGCCCAGCCTGGCGGTCGGAATAATCGCCCGGCGCGGCCCAGGCCGAACTCGCCGCGGCGGTTGCAACAAGCAGGGAAATGACAATCTTACGCATCGCATCGCCTTTCACTTAACGCGGCGATTTTTGCGCCTCGTCAGATGAGCCGAGGCTTAACCGGTCGGTGTCCCCCGGTTCAGCTTTCGGAAGCGGTGTAATCGGCTGCGCTCCCGAGGCCGACTGAGCGGCTCGGGCGATGGCCCGGCGGATGCGCATGTACGCACCGCAACGGCACAGATTGGGAAGGGCCGAAATCGCCTCCTCGTCAGGGTCGGGATTGGCATCGAGCATGGCAGCGATAGCCATGATGAAGCCGGGCTCGCACATCCCGCACATCGTCACTTGTTCGGCAATCCATGCCTGCTGCACCGGATGCCGACCGCCGCGTGCAAGCCCTTCGATTGTGGTTACTCGAGCGCCCGCGAGCGCACCGATGGCGACCGCGCAGCTCATCACCGCGCGACCGTCGATGATTACCGTGCAGGCGCCGCAATTCCTGTTGTCGCAGCCGTATTTGGTGCCGGTGAGGTTGGACGCGTCGCGAAGCGCCCACGCCAGGGGCGTCGCGGGGTCGAGCTGATAGTCGATCGGCTCGTCATTGACGGTCATCGCGGTCATTGGCGGTAAGGCTAGCGCGGGAATGGGCGTGGTGCCAAGATGCAGCGATGGAACGGGTGACGACAGACGGCGGACCGGCGATCGGCTTTGACGAAGCTGGCGGGGGTGAACGAACGCCTTTGGTGCTGCTTCACGGAGTCGGATCGGACCGCAGCGTATGGCACCCCCAACTCGACCATTTCGCAGCCGAGCGGCGCACCATCGCCGTGGATTATCCCGGCTATGGCGACAGCGACCCCGTGCCCGAAGGCACCAGCCGTGACGATTATGCCGCCGTGATACTCGCCGCGATGGACTCGCTGGAGATCGGCCGGGCGCATATCTGTGGGCTATCGCTCGGGGGGATTGTGGCGCTGGCCATGGCCCATGCTGCTCCGGCGCGATGCGCCTCGCTGACCCTCGCCGACAGTTTCGCGTCCCACCCCGACGGCCAGGCGATATACGACCGCTCGGTCGCCGCAAGCATGTCCGGATCGATGCGCGCGCTGGCCGAGGCGCGGGTCGATGTCCTCATCGCCCAGCCCGCCGACCCAGCGGTCCGCAGCCAAGTGATCGAGACCATGGCTCGGATCGATCCCGTCGCTTACCGCATCGGCGCCGAAGCGGTGTGGCTCGCAGCGCAGGAGGATCGCACCCACGACATCCGCTGCCCTGCTTTGGTGCTGTGCGGAACGCTCGACCACATCACTCCGCCGGCGCTATCCCACGCGCTCGCCGCGATTATCCCCGGCGCGCGCTTCGAGGCGATAGAAGGCGCCGGCCACCTTTCCAACTTCGAACAGCCGGAGGCCTTCAACACCCTCCTCGGCGCCTTCATCCGCGGCGTCGATTCGCGGTCGTGACATGACTGCCACTTCCAGTAATCTGCGCGACTTTCGCGCCTATGGCAGACTCGAAGCGTTCAACGCTGTGCTGATACCGTCACTCGCTACCTATTTTGGCTGGACCCACAACTTTGCATCCGGAGCCGTGCTTGTGCTTGCCAATCTCGGTGTGTTCATCGGTTTGCTGGTCGGTACTCTATACTGGCTTGCACTGGCGGATCGGGTCAATGGCAATGCCAGTCCGATGGACGGAGCCTTGCGGATCGCGTCCGCATCCCAAAGGCCGATGCTGGTCATGATCGTTGCCGCGACAATCGGTCTTATCGCGATGGTCGCGGCGCGCGGCTGGTCGCTTTCCGCCATCGTGTCGGCAATCGTCACCGCTCTGGCCGGACTGGAATACGTGAATTACTACCATGTCCAACTCCAACATTTCGACAATGCCTCCGACTGGCGGCGGTTGCGCGATGGGCGCGGATTTCGCCAGGCCCATCTGGCGCGGGATTTGGCCAAATGGCGGCGCAGCCGATGAAGGCCCAGGCTTGGACTGAATGCTGCCCTGCACTGCACCGGACTGGCGATCCTGACGTCGCTCCGCACTGTCCCGAAGCCGCTCAGCTGTGCAATGACTGGGCGATGGTATTGAGCGAATTGAACCAGCCCGCGCTTGATTATCACGACTCGGAGGCTCGCCAATGAACATCGCGTGCGTCGGCGGCGGGCCTGCGGGGCTTTATTTCGCGATCTCGATGAAGCTTCGCGATCCCGCCCACCGGATCGCGGTGTTCGAGCGCAACGCGTCGGGCGTGACCTTCGGCTGGGGCGTGGTCTTTTCCGATCAGACTGTCGACAATCTGATGGCCAACGACTCGGTGTCGGCCAAAATCATCGCGAGTGAATTCGCGCATTGGGGCGATATCGACGTCCACGTGCATGGGCAGACGATCACCTCCTCGGGCCACGGGTTCATCGGCATCGGTCGCAAGCGCCTGCTCGAGATTCTGCAGGACCGAGCGCGCGACCTTGGGGTCGAGCTTCACTTCGACAGCGAATGCGACCCCGCCGACCCCAAATGGAGCGACTTCGACCTGGTAATCGCCTCGGACGGGATCAATTCGCGCTTCCGAGAGGCCCAGGCAGACGCCTTCGGGGTCGATGTCGAAACCCGCGCCAACAAATTCGTCTGGCTGGCGACGCCCAAGGCGTTTGACGCCTTCACCTTCGCCTTCGAGCAGACCGCGGCGGGGTGGATTTGGGCCCACGCCTATCGCTTCACGCCGAACTGCTCGACTTTCATCGTCGAATGTTCGGAGGCAACCTGGGCGGGCCTTGGCTTCGATCGCATCGACCAGGCCGACGCGATCGCGCTGTGCGAGAATATTTTCGCCAAATATCTCGACGGGCAGCCGCTGCTGAGCAACGCCGCGCATCTGGTCGGCTCGGCCGCGTGGCTCAATTTCCGGCGCATCAAATGCGCGCAATGGTCGAGCGGCAATATCATCCTCATCGGTGACGCCGCCCACACCGCGCATTTCTCGATCGGCTCAGGGACTAAGCTGGCGCTCGAGGATGCGATCAAATTGGCCGAGGTGCTCAACCGCGACGACCTCGGCCTCGACGCCGCCCTGTTCGAGTATCAGGCGGAGAGAAGCCTTGAGGTGCTCAAGCTTCAGAACAGCGCGCGCAACTCGACCGAATGGTTCGAAACCCTCGACCGCTACCTCCAGTTCGAGCCGCTGCAATTCGCCTATTCCCTGCTCACCCGGAGCCAGCGCATTAGCCACGAGAATCTGCGGCTTCGCGACCAACATTGGCTTGAAGGGGTCGAGCGCTGGTTCTGGAACCGCGCCACCGACGGGGAGGTGGACAAGGCTGCGCCGCCGATGTTCGCGCCATTCAAACTGCGCGAGATGGAGCTGACCAACCGAATCACCGTGTCGCCGATGGCGATCTATTCGGCGGTCGACGGGGTGCCCGGCGATTTCGCCTTCGTCCATTATGGCGAGCGCGCGATGGGGGGCGCGGCTCTGTTGTTCACCGAAATGACCTGCGTCTCCCCCGAGGGCCGGATTAGCCGCGGCTGCCCCGGAATGTGGAACGCGGAGCAGGTCGCGGCGTGGAAGCGGATCACAGCCTTCGTCCATGCGCATAGCGCTGCCAAATTCTGCCTCCAGCTCGGTCATTCGGGCGCCAAGGGTTCGACCAAGATTGGATGGGAAGGTTATGACGTCCCGCTCGATACCGGCAATTGGCCCCTGATCGCGGCGAGCGATGTCGCCTGGTCGCCGGCCAATCAGGCGCCGACACCGATGACTCGCGTCGATATGGACCGCGTGCGCGATGAATTCGTCGCCGCCACCCGCAGGGGCGAGGAAGCGGGCTTCGACATGGTCGAGCTTCACGCCGCCCACGG
>JBDSRE010000201.1:0-3472 GCA_039929465.1 Sphingomicrobium sp.
TGATCGCCGAGCGCCTCCACCATCTGTCGACCCGTTGGGCGGGGCCGCTGATCGTGATGAACTGCGCGGCGCTGCCCGAAAATTTGATCGAGGCCGAGTTGTTCGGCCATGAAGCGGGTAGCTTCACGGGCGCCGCCAAGACCCGCCACGGGCGCTTCGAGGAAGCCGATGGCGGGACCCTGTTCCTCGACGAGCTGGGAACCTTGTCGATGCCCGCCCAGGACCGCCTCCTCCGCGCGGTCGAATATGGCGAGATCACCCGGATCGGCGCGTCCAAGCCGATCACCGTCGACGTCCGCATCGTCGCCGCGACCAACGAGAATTTGCCAAGCCGGGTCGACCAGGGGATGTTTCGCGCCGACCTGCTCGACCGGCTGTCGTTCGAGGTCATCACGCTTCCGCCGATGCGCGCCCGCCAGGGCGATATCGGGCTTCTCGCCGAACATTTCGGGCGCCGCATGGGAGTCGAACTTGAGTGGGGCAAGTGGCCTGGGTTCACTCCGCGAGCGATGGGCGAGCTTGAGGCCTATGCCTGGCCGGGCAACGTCCGCGAATTGCGCAACGCGGTCGAGCGCGCGGTCTATCGCCATGAGGATCCGGAGCGGGCGGTCGATGAGATCGTGTTCGATCCTTTCTCCTCACCGTTCGCGCCGCGGTCGGGGCGACGGCGTTTGGTTGAAGCTGCGGCGGACTCGATCGATGACCATGAAGTCGAGATTGCCGCTCCAATGGCTCCTGAAACGACCGACGATCTGCGCGGCTCGGTGGCGGCTTTCGAAAGGCAATTGCTCGAGGATGCGCTTGGACGTCACCGTTTCAATCAGCGCGCCACTGCCGCCGCGCTTGGCCTCAGCTACGACCAGCTTCGCCACGCGATGAAGCGCCATAAATTGCAGGAAAGTGCCTGATTACACGGACGCTATCTCTGGCCAAACAAAAGGCCGAAAATCCGACGGCTGCAGGGTTGCGCGCGGTGAGCTCATGGAAACTGCGCGCCTGCCGCTCGTTGATAAAGCGAGTTTCTGTGAGATCGCCACCCCTGACCCACCACTGACCCACCCCTGACCAACGCCATCATCAAGGAGAAATCGAATGACGTTCACGCTGCCGCCGCTGCCTTTTGCCAAGGATGCCCTCGATCCGCACATGTCGGCGGAAACGCTCGAATTTCACCACGGCAAGCATCACAAGGCCTATGTCGACAAGACCAATTCCCTGATCGCCGATCAGGACGATCTGTCGGGCGCCTCGCTCAACCAGGTCATTCGCGCGGCCAAGAAGGAAGATTCCAGGAAACTGTTCAACAACAGCGCCCAGCTGTGGAATCACAGTTTCTTCTGGCAGTGTCTGGCTCCGTCGGACGGGCAAAAGCCAGAAGGCAAATTGCTCAAGCTGATCGAGGACGGGTTCGGCAGTGTCGACACGATGCTCGACACGTTCCAGGACGAAGCGGTGAATCATTTCGCAAGTGGCTGGGCGTGGCTGGTGCTCGACCGCGGAGCGCTCAAGATTACCTCATTGCACGATGCCGACACCCCGATCGCGCATGAGGGGATGGCGCCCTTGTTCACGCTCGATGTGTGGGAACATGCTTATTACATCGACTATCGCAACGAGCGGCCCAAATTCGCCAGTGCGGTGTTGAAAAACATCGTCAATTGGGACTTCGTTGCCGGCAATCTCGACGGCAAGGGCGCTGACAGGGCGGATCAGGAAGGCGCCAGCACCCGTCAGCCGGAACCTACTGCTTGAGCCGGTAGCCAGTGCGGAACATCCACGCGATCACCGCCAGGCACAAGGCGTTGATCGCAAGCATCACCGCGATGCTCGCCCACACCGGCACGTCGGCGACCGAGTAAAAGCTCCAGCGGAAGCCGCTGATGAGGTAGACGATGGGGTTGAACAGGGTGATCGTTCGAAACGGTTCGGCCAGCGACTTGACCGAATAAAAAGCGCCGCCAAGAAAAGTCAGCGGAGTGATGAACAGCATCGGGATGATTTGCAGCTGTTCGAAATTCTTGGCCCAGATGCCGATTGCGAAACCGAACAGGCAAAAGCCGCTGGCGATTCCGAGGAGGAAAGCGATCATCCACAGCGGGTGATCGAGCCGCACGTGAACGAACAGGGTCGCGGTAATCAGCGTGACCGCGGCCAGAAGCACCGACTTGGTCGCGGCCGCGCCGACATAGGCGATAACCACTTCGAAACTCGACAGCGGAGCTGACAGCAACTCGTAGATAGTGCCGGTAAACTTTGGAAAATAAATGCCGAAGCTGGCGTTGAAGATCGACTGCATGAACACCGACAGCAAGGTCAGACCGGGGACGATAAAACTTCCGAAGCCGACCCCGTCCATCGCGCTCATGCGCGATCCAAGAGCCGATCCGAAGACCACGAAATAGAGCGCGGTGGTGATCACCGGGGTGATCAGACTTTGCCACAAAGTTCTTTTCCAGCGCGCCATTTCGAAACGATAGATCGCGCCGATGCCATGCCAGTTCATTGTGCCTGGCCCCCGCCGTGAACCAGTTCGACGAAAATATCCTCGAGGCTCGACTGTTCGGTCGAAAGGTCGCTGTAGCCGACCGCCTGATCACCGAGCGCGCGCATTAGCGAGGCAATTCCGGTGCGTGTCGCATTGCTGTCGAAGCGGTAGCACAAGGTCCTTCCATGATCCTCAAGCACGAGGTCCCATTCGGCCAGCGCCGCAGGAATGTCGCTGATTGCGTCATTGAGCGCGATCCGGAGCGTTTTCTTGCCCATCTTGGTCATCAGACTGGCCTTGTCATCGACCGCGATCAGCCGACCGTTGCTGATGACCCCGACGCGGTCGGCCATTTCCTCGGCTTCCTCGATGTAATGGGTGGTGAGAATAATGGTCACGCCGTCGCCGCGAAGCTTGCGCACCATATCCCACATGTCGCGGCGAAGTTCGACATCGACTCCGGCGCTGGGCTCGTCGAGAAACAGGATGTCGGGGTCGTGGCTCAAGGCCTTGGCGATCATCACCCGGCGCTTCATGCCGCCCGATAATTGCATCATCATGGACTTGCGCTTGCCCCACAACGACAGGCGCTTGAGCAGCGCCTCGATTCGCGCCGGGTCGCGCGGCCGGCCGAACAACCCGCGTGAGAAGCTGACCGTCGACCACACGGTCTCGAAGGCATCGGTGGTCAATTCCTGCGGGACGAGGCCAATTCGGGTTCGGGCGTCGCGATAATAAGTCTGCCAATTGCGGCCGTCGATCAGCACTTCGCCGCCGCTTGGTGAGACGATTCCGCAAATGATGTTGATGAGGGTCGTCTTGCCCGCTCCATTGGGGCCCAGCAGGGCGAATATCTCGCCCTTGCGAATGTCGAGGTCGACCGAATCGAGCGCCTTGACCCCGCCGGCATAGTCCTTGGTCAGGCCGCGGATCGAGAGGACTGGCCCGCTCATTCGACGGGAGTTCGCTCGACCGCGCCCGCTGCCC
>JBDSRE010000202.1:0-3529 GCA_039929465.1 Sphingomicrobium sp.
GGCCTCAATTGGCGGCGGCGACGGCCTTTTTGGCGACTTCGCGCTTGAGCTTGCGAACGCGCAGGCTGAGCTTGTCGTCCTTGGTCTTGAGCAGCCAATTGTCGAGCCCGCCGACATGTTCGACCGATCGCAGGCCGCTGGTTGAAACTCGCAGCTTGACGCTCTTTTCGAGCGATTCGGACATCAAGGTCACGTTCTGCAAATTGGGCAGGAACGTGCGCTTCGTCTTATTATTGGCGTGAGAAACATTGTTTCCCACCAGCCGGCCCTTGCCGGTCAGCTCGCAAACCCGCGACATGGTCAAATATCCTGATGTTTATGGACGAACCCTGCAAGCAAGGCTCGGAACGCGACGCCCGTTAGCCCGTGGGGTTGCACGCGTCAAATTTAACGGCGGCGAAACGGAAGCAACCGACTCGCCCATGCGGCGTTGTGATTGTCATGTTCCCGACATTTATGCGGGATTTGTTTATCATTTCTGGGAAGTGAGCCAATCATGCGGCCAGCAATCTTCATTCTCATTCTCGCCGTCGTCGTCGTGCTCATCGGCATCGGCACCGGATTTATCGACATCAATCAGATTCGCGGTGCGCAGGCGCCCGAAATCACGGCCACGCACAATGGAGTCATGGCCAAGGGTGGGCAGACCCCGGCATTCGATGTCGAGACCGGTTCGATTAAGGTCGGCACCAAGCAATCGACGGTCAAGGTTCCGTCGGTCGCGGTGGTGCCTCCGCCAGAGCCCGGCAATGCGGTGACCAATAACGCGATGTAGCCGGTTCGCAGCTGACGGGCGGCTGACAAATTGCTTTGCCAGCGACTAAACGCGACGGCGATGACCTTCCCGCTACCTCAGCCGATGCGCCGGGCGCTCGACCTCGCTGCCGAGGCTGCGGCCGCGGGCGAAGTTCCGGTCGGCGCGGTGGTGACAATCGGCGATGAAGTGGTCGCCGAGGCGCGCAACGCAATGCGCGCGTCGCTCGACCCTACCGCCCATGCCGAAATCGTCGCGATTCGCGCGGCTGCTTCGACGCTTCGGTCGCCACGTCTCGACCAGTGCACCTTGTGGGTCAGCCTCGAGCCGTGCGCGATGTGCGCGGCGGCGATCTCGATCGCGCGGTTTCACTCTTTGCGGTTTGCAGCCGAGGATCCGAAGGGCGGCGGAGTGGTTCATGGAGCGCGCATTTTCGCCCAGTCGACCTGTCATCACCGGCCCGATGTTCTGGGCGGGATCGGCGAATCGGAAGCGGCGGCCCAGCTCCGGGCCTTTTTCGCCGAGCGCCGCTAGCCGGTGAAGGGCACGAGGCGGATTTCGACCCGGCGGTTCGCGGCTTGCTTCGTCTCACTATCGTCGGGAAGGTAGATGGGGTCACTTTCGCCGAACCCGCGCGCCGCGATGCGCGCCTTGCCTACTCCATCAGAGGCGAGGAAGGCGGCGACGGCATTGGCCCGCCTTTCCGACAATGCCTTGTTGACTGCCGGCGTGCCGGTGGTGTCGGTATGGGCATAAACGTCAACATAGGATTGCGGCTGAGTTTTCAAGGTCCGCCCGAGCTCGTGGAGCGTGGCCCGGATCTGCGGCGCGATGGTGGCGCTGCCCGATTCGAAAGTCAGGGTCGCGGGAATACGAATCAGCAATCCGTTGGGCAGCGCAATGACGTCAATCCCGATTCCGGCAGTCTGGCGGCGAAGCTCGGTCGCGGTCGCGGCCATATAAGCGGGTGCTGCGTTTGGACTGAGCGGACTCACCGCGGCGGCACGCATCTTGGCAGCCCGGGCGCGGGTCCCGCCGATGATGTCGGCGGACAAATAGGGCGCGTTGACACCCAAAGCGGTAAAGGCGGCAGGTAGGACCATTGGGGACATTGGCGGCGGTGGACCAGAACGCGTCGCGCAACCGGTTACGAGCACTGCAGCTCCGGCTAAGACTGCGATTGTCGTCGCTCTTGAAAACATCGTCATTCCTTCTTCCCCCAATTCGTTGCTCCAACCCAACCGGCGCGCGCAGTCTTCGGTTCCCCGCTTGTGAAGCGCAAGCGAATGACGCTAAACAATAGAGCCGCCCATGAGCGACCATCTTCTCCCCATCCCGTGGATCGACGTCCTCCTGATCGTCGCGCTGATCGCCCTCAACGGCGTCCTCGCGATGAGCGAGCTTGCGATCGTCTCGGCGCGAGAGGCGCGGCTCAAGGCAATGGCCAAGCGCGGCAGCAGCGGCGCCCAATGCGCGCTCGATCTCGCCAGCGACCCCGGGCGCTTTCTTTCCACCGTGCAAAGCGGGATCACCCTAATTGGAATCCTAGCCGGCGCTTTTTCGGGCGCGGTCTTCGGGGAACCGGTGGCGCAGCGGCTGGCATTGCTCGGGATCAAGCCCGAACTGTCGCACAGCCTCGGTTTCGGGCTGGTGATCGTCATCACCACCTTTTTCTCGCTGGTCATCGGCGAAATTGTACCCAAGCAATTCGCGCTGCGCTCGCCGGAGCCGATCGCGGTAATCATGGCGCGGCCGCTGCTGTGGCTGTCAAAGATCACCGCGCCGTTCGTGTGGCTGCTCAACGGCGCTAGCTTGCTGATTTTCAAGCTCCTCGGATTCGACCGGGAATCGCGCAATCACGTGACCGCGGAGGAGCTTCATTTGGTCGTTGCCGAAGCCCAGACCGCAGGCGTTCTCGAAGAAAGCGAGCGGGCAATCATCTCGGGCATCGTGCGGCTTGCCGACCGCCCAGTGCGCGAAGTGATGACCCCACGAATCGACGTCGACTGGATCGACATTTCGGCGAGCCCGGAGGAAATCCGAATGGCGTTGCTGGATACGCCCCACAGCCGAATCCCGGTCGCCAACGGATCGATCGACGACATCGTCGGGGTGATCCAGACCCGCGACATGCTCACCGCCAAGCTCAAACGCCAGCCGTTCAACCTCAAAGCCTTGTCCAAGCCGGCTCCGGTCATTCCCGATCTGATGGATGCGATGGATGCTCTCGCGGTCCTTCGCGCGGCAGCGGTGCCGCTGGCGCTGGTGCACGACGAATATGGTCATCTTGAAGGGATCGTCACGCCAGGCAGCATCCTTGCCGCGCTTGCCGGGACCTTTGCCCACGATGTCGAGTTGGGAGAGGAGCCGCCGCTAATCGAGCGCAACGACGGCAGCTTCCTGGTGTCGGGGGCGGCGAGCGCCGACTTGCTGATCGACCGAATCGGAATCAACCTGTCGCGTGACCGCGATTATTCGACCGTTGCCGGGTTCGCGCTATCGGTGCTCAAGCATCTACCCGAATGCGGCGAGACATTTCGATACGACGGTTGGACGTTCGAGATTGTCGATCTCGACGGGCGCAAGATCGACAAGCTCATCCTTACTCCGCCGCGCCGCCGGGGGGCCGCCGACGCCACTGGCGCGAAGGAGCGCTAGAGCTTCCCGAACCGGTGCTCGAAGCCATCGATATCGTTGCGCGCAAGATAGGCGGCCTGTTCGACGACCCGGTCGCGGGCAAGGCGTCCGCGAAAAGCGCCGAGCTGGTCGTCGAGG
>JBDSRE010000203.1:0-3637 GCA_039929465.1 Sphingomicrobium sp.
AACGCCGCGTTGCCAAGCGATTCGACGTCATCGCCGCTGGCCAATGCCAATTCCGCGACGGCGCGAACGAAGCCCTGGAACTGTTCGTTCTTGGCGACGAAGTCGGTCTCCGAATTGACCTCGACGACCGCGCCCTTGGTGCCTTCGACCATTTTAGCGACGATCTCGGCCGGCTTGCCGCTTTCGTTGGCTTTTTCGGTCGCGATCCCTTTTTCACGCTCGAGCATGTCCGCGTCGAGGCCGTCGGCGTCGAGCGCCTGCGGGTTGGCGGCGGCGATGTGCATCGCGATCTGCTTGCCGAGCGCGGCGAGGGTGTCGGCGGGGGCCGAGCCTTCGAGCGCGACCAGAACGCCGATCTTGCCCATGCCCGGCGCAACCGCATTGTGGACGTAGCTGACGACCGCGCCTTCGCTCACTTCGAGCACCGCGGCGCGGCGCAGCGACTGGTTTTCGCCGATCGTCGCGATATTGTCGGTCAGCTTGTCGGCGACGGTGCCGCCGCTTGGATAAGCGGCGCGCTTAAGGTCCTCAACTTCGACGCCGTTAAGGAGCGCGATCTGGGCCACCTCGCGGACGAAATCCTGGAATTGTTCGTTTTTGGCGACGAAGTCGGTTTCCGAATTGACCTCGACCAGCGCGCCCTTGGTGCCGGCGACTGCAACCCCGACAAGACCCTCAGCCGCGGTTCGGCCGGCCTTCTTGGCGGCGGCCGACAACCCCTTGGCTCGGAGCCAGTCGATCGCTGCTTCCATATCACCTTGGTTTTCCGCCAGCGCCTTCTTGCAATCCATCATCCCGGCGCCGGTGCGCTCGCGGAGTTCCTTCACCGTTGCGGCGGTGATTTCGGTCATGTCTTATTCCTTATGAATTGAACCCGTTCGTGGCGGTCGAAGTCGAGAGACGCTGACGCAGCGCGCCTCGGCTTCGCTCGAGTCGAACGGAGTGGCGCATGCGGCATTGGTTTAAGCTTGGACAGCGGCCTCGACTGCGGGCTCGACTGTGGGCTCGGATGCTTTCTCGACTGCGGCTTCGACCGGCGGCTCGGCCATCGCGCCGACATCCTGGCCGCGGGCCTGCGCATTGCCGGCCTTGCCTTCGCTAACCGCTCCGGCAATCGCTTCGCAGTAGAGGCGAATGGCGCGGCTGGCGTCATCATTGCCAGGCACCGGAAAGGCGATCCCGCTGGGGTCGCTGTTCGAATCGAGCACCGCGACGACTGGAATGCCGAGGACATTGGCTTCCTTGATCGCAAGCTCTTCCTTGTTGGTGTCGACCACGAACATGACGTCGGGAAGACCGCCCAGATCGCGGATTCCGCCAAGACTCTTTTCGAGCTTGTCGCGCTCGCGAGTGAGCTGGAGAACTTCCTTCTTGGTCAGACCCGCGGTGTCGCCGCCGAGCTGCTCCTCAAGACTCTTGAGGCGCTTGATCGAATTGGAAATGGTTTTCCAATTGGTCAGCATTCCGCCAAGCCAGCGGTGGTTGACGAAATGCTGGCCGCTGGTGAGCGCCGCTTCGGCGACCGCGTCTTGCGCCTGGCGCTTGGTGCCGACGAACAGCACCTTGCCCCCGCGGGCGACGGTCGACTGAACGAAATCTAGTGCGCGCGCGAACAGCGGCACCGACTGCGACAAATCGATGATATGGACCCCGTTACGATCGCCGAAGAGGTACGGCTTCATCTTGGGGTTCCAACGGTGAGTCTGGTGGCCGAAATGCGCTCCGGCCTCGAGTAATTGCTGCATCGTGACGACAGTGGCCGCCATAAGTTTCTCCTTCCGGTTTTTCCTCGACGGAGCCAGTCACCAACCTTGCGGTTAGCACCGGTATGTCAGCTCCGTCTGCGAGATGGCCGCGCCACTAGCCCAAGGAGCAACAACATTCAAGGGCTTGCCCAGCGCGGTGTTTTCGCTTGACACGTCGGAACATAAAGGGAACATTGGTCCGCGATGCAGCCGTCCATGGTCCAATTTGGAACGAAACGTGTCCGACCGGGTTCATGGCTCAAAATAAGGGAAGTCATCCAATGACCGCAGCACTTGCCACCCTCACTTTTCTTTCTGCAATCTGGTTGCTGGTCGTACTTGGCGCCAAGATTATGGAGCAGAGCGGTCCGAGGATCGCTGCCGCGCTCAAGGGCCGGTCGCTGGAGCCTGCGCTGGCCACCGCGCCGATGCGTCTCCGCCACGGGGAGCGCGCTGTCGCCGCCTATCGGGCTACGCTGCGGCTGCGCGCCGCCGCCTGACCCGTGCATAAGACGCAATAGCGACTGGGATCATCGCCAGATAGAGCGCCGAAATGGCGAGCAAGGTGATCCACGGCTCGTTGACCAGAGCCGCACCGAGTAGCGCCACACCGGCAATCGCCAAAATCCGCCAGCTTCGGCGGATCCTGAACAGGGTCCAGCTAAACGTAGGAACGCTCGAAATCATCAGCACCGCGATGAAAATGATCCATGGCATGACCAACTGCCATTGCTTGAACAACTCGATCCCGGTGATCAGCCACAGATAGATCGGCACGAAGGCCAGCCCGGCCCCGGCCGGCGCTGGCACGCCCGTATTGAAACCGGCGGCCTTGTGCGGCTGATGATCGGCATCAATCCGCGAATTATAGCGCGCCAGCCGGAGTGCGCAGCACACCGCGAGCGCAAGCGCGACGGTCCAGCCGAATTTGGGCGCATATTGAAGCGACCACATGAAGACGATCAACGCCGGCGCGGTGCCGAACGCGATATTGTCGCTAAGGCTGTCGAGTTCGGCGCCGAATTTGCTCTGCGCCCTGAGCAGCCGAGCAACCCGTCCGTCGAGCCCATCAAGAACACCGGCGAGAATGATCGCGCCGAGCGCCTTCTCCCACTCCCCAGCGAATCCGAAACGAATTCCGGTCAGGCCAAAGCACAGAGCCAGCGCGGTAATCGCATTGGGGACCAAGGCCCGAAACGGAATGCCGCGGCCGACTCCGGCGTCGCTCACTGGCTAGCGCCCGGCAGTGCAGCCTCGGCACCGACTTCGCCGAGTATCGTCTCACCCGCGACCGAACGCTGGCCAAGCAGCACCCGCGGCGCGCAGCCTTCGGGCAGATACACGTCGACCCGGCTACCGAAGCGGATCAGCCCCACCCGCTGGCCCGCCTCGACCATGTCGCCCTCGTTGACGAAAGCCATAATCCGCCGCGCCACTAGACCGGCGATCTGGGTGAAGCCGATGCGCAGGCCGTCGGCGCCCTCGACCAGAAAATGCTGGCGCTCATTGTCCTCGCTGGCCTTGTCCAGGTCGGCATTGACGAACTTGCCCGGGACATAGGCCATGCGCTTGATCCGGCCGGCGATCGGCGAACGGTTGATGTGGACATCGAACACGCTCATGAAAATCGACACCCGCGTGTACTCGCCCGAGGGCAGGCCCTCGGTGCCGCGCAATTCGGGCGGCGGCGCGACTTTGGTAATGAGGATGACAAGGCCGTCGGCCGGGGCGATGACCAGCTTGTCACCGCGCGGCGTGACGCGGATCGGATCGCGAAAAAAGGCCGCGACCCAAATCGTCAGCAGGATCAGCAGCCAGCCGACGAAATGGCTGAGCAGCCAGTAAACGGTCAGCGCGATGAAGGCCGCTCCAACGACGAACTTGCGCCCTTC
>JBDSRE010000204.1:0-4596 GCA_039929465.1 Sphingomicrobium sp.
GGATGAATGTCGATTGCAGTGAGGAAGCGCGCCAGATGATTGACCAGCCGGGCGAGGAAATGCAGTTCCCCGATCCACATCCAATGCGCCACTCGGTGCAACCCAAGCGCCAGCGTGCCAGGATAGAACAGCACGTCCCAGCGCGAGCGGGCGGCAGGATCGCGCGCCTTGACCGAATCGAGATAGGCGAGGAGGCCGGATTTCAAACGGGTTCACCCTGTGGTCGTGACAGGCCCAATTTAAGGCAATGCGGCGCGATTTCCAGACGGTCCGCGCATTTTTGGCAATTCCGCCACTTGCCGAGACGCTCGGCCTGCGTCTAAGCGCGATTCCGCCAATGGGGTGATTCTGGCGGATTTTCACGGCCCGTCAAGGGCTTGGGCGAGCGACGGGGGCAGCAATTCTAAGCGCTTATAATCCGCTTTACTCGCTTGCCGGGCTGTTGGTCGGAATCCTGGTCGGAATGACCGGGGTTGGCGGCGGCTCGCTGATGACCCCGATCCTGGTCATCCTGTTCGGGTTTCATCCGGCCACCGCAGTCGGCACCGATCTGCTCTATGCTTCGGTGACCAAGACCGTCGGCACGGCGGTCCACGGCAGCCGCAAGACCGTCGACTGGAATATCGTCGCCGGCCTGGCGATGGGCAGCGTGCCCGCGGCGATTCTCACCTTGTTGGCGATGAGCCGGTTCGGAACCATGGGCGAGCATAGCGCCGGACCGCTTAACCTGATGCTCGGCGTGGCGCTGTTGCTGACCTCGCTGGCGATTTTCTTCCGACCGCTGATCCTGCGCTGGGCGGGGCCGCGGTTCGACCATCTGCAGGAAGTCGGAATCAACCGCTGGACGATCATCCTCGGCGCAATCCTCGGCGTCCTGGTGTCGCTGACCTCGGTCGGCGCAGGGGCGCTCGGCACCACCGCGCTGCTGATCCTCTACCCGCGATTGCCGGTGGCGCGGATCGCCGGCAGCGACATCGCCCACGCCGTCCCGCTCACCTTGATCGCGGGCATCGGCCACTGGATGATGGGCGCGGTCGATTTCACGCTGATGGGATCGCTCCTCGTCGGGTCGATCCCGGGCATCATTCTGGGCAGTCTGTTCGCGACGCGCTCGTCGGACAAGGTCCTTCGCCCGGTGCTCGCGATCACCCTTCTGGTGGTCTCGACCCGGCTGCTGCTGAGCTGATCGAAAAGCGCTGGAAAAAGGGGCGGGCATTGGGGACGCCCGCCCCTTTCCACTCGGGTCCGGCAAGGGGGAGAGCCGGCCCAATGCATGAGATTGGGATTGCCGCGCCCGCCGTCAAGAGCCTGGGCATCGCGCGCTGGCCTTAATCGGTCGAATCGATTATCGAGCTAGAACAAATAGGCTGGATCGATGATCGTTCACCTCCCCACCATCAAGCAATTGCAATATCTGGTCGCGCTTCGCGAACATGGCCATTTCGGCCGCGCGGCGGAGGCCTGTTTCGTCACCCAGTCGACGCTGTCGGCGGGCTTGCGCGAGCTCGAAACCCTGCTTGGGACGATGCTCGTCGAGCGGACGAAGCGAGTCGTCCGCTTCACCCCGCTCGGGCTGCGCGTTGCCGACAAGGCCAGCCGGGTGCTGCGCGAAAGCGAGGACCTCGCCAATCTCGCCCGCGCTCAGGGCCAGCCGCTGACCGGCGAGTTGCGCATGGGGGTGATCCCGACCATCGCCCCGTTCCTGCTTCCGGCGATGCTGCCGCGCCTTCGCCGCGATCTGCCCAAATTGAAGCTGTTCCTGCGCGAGGAGGCGAGCGCCGCGGCGTGCGAGGCGCTCCACCGCGGCCAGCTCGACTGCGTGCTCCTCGCGCTGCCCTTTGCCTGCGGCGACATCGACCATGAGGATTTGTTCGACGACCGCTTGTTCATTGCTTATCCCGAAGGCGAGGCGCCGGAGCGCGAGACGGTGTCGGCGAAGGCGATCGACGAGCGCCGGCTGCTGCTGCTCGAGGACGGCCATTGCCTCAAGGACCATGCGCTGGCGGCGTGCAACCGGCCCGATATCCGCGCCGGTGCGGCGATGCTCGGCACCTCGCTGCACACTTTGGTGCAGATGGTCGACAATGGGCTGGGCCTGACCTTCGTCCCCGAAATGGCCATCGCTGCGGGGATTCTCGACGGCACCGCGATCAGCGCTCGGCTGCTTGCCTCGGCCAATAACAGCCGCCGCATCGCCTTGGTGTGGCGGCGCTCTTCACCGCGCGAAAAGGAGTTCCGGATGCTCAGCGCGAAGCTCCGCGACAGTGCCGGGGAATTGCTCCCTGGAGTTAGTCCATGTGCCTGAGGCCGATGCGCAGATAATCATAGCCGGTAACCAGGGTCAGCACCGCCGCCGCCCACAGGCTTGCAAGGCCGACCTGATGAACCCACGGCTGGCCCGGGAAGGCGCCGCCGAGGATCAGCGCACCGAGCGCGACCAGCTGAAGCGTGGTCTTCCATTTGGCAAGCGCGCTGACCGGGACCGAGACGTTGAGCGGCCCCAAAAACTCGCGCAGGCCCGAGACGATGATTTCGCGCAGCAGGATGACCAAAGCGGCGATGATGTGGAGCCCCTCGATCTCGGGCACCGGATTGGCCTTGCGGCTGGAAATCAGCATGATCAGCACGGCGGCGACCATGATCTTGTCGGCGATCGGGTCGAGGAACTGGCCGAGCCGCGAAATCTGCCCCTGGGCGCGGGCCAGATAGCCGTCGAAATAATCGGTCAGTCCGACGATGCAGTAGAGGATGAAGGTGATGCCGTAATCGACCGGGCTCGGCCGCCACAGCAGGAACACCAGCAGCGGCACCGCGACAATGCGCGACAAAGTGAGAAGGTTGGGGAGCGTGAACATGAGGCCTGCCGATCCCGTTATAAGGTTTGGCGGCCAAGGCAAAGCTGGCTATGGCCATGGCCTGTTCCCGGGGAGCCGAGCGCGCCAGTCTCTTGATCCAGAACGTCACCCATTTGCTGCGCGAGCGGCGGTTCCTGCCCTTGTTCGTGACCCAGGCGCTGGGGGCGTTCAACGACAGCCTGTTCAAACAGGCGGTGGTGCTGTTCGTCACCTATCAGCTCTATTCCGACGCGGCCAAGGAAGCGCAGTTCAGCGCCATCGCCCAGGGGCTATTCATCCTGCCCTTTTTCCTGCTGTCGGCGGCGGCCGGGCAATTGGCCGACATCCGCGACAAGGCCCACATTATCCGCATCGTCAAGGCTGCGGAAATCGGCATCATGCTCGTCGGCGGAACCGGTTTGGCGCTCGCCAACATCCCGCTGATGCTGACCGCGGTGTTCGCGATGGGCGTCCATTCGACCTTCTTCGGGCCGATCAAATATGCCATCCTGCCACAGCATCTGGGCAAGGATGAAGTGCTCGGCGGTACGGGGCTGGTCGAGGCCGGGACCTATCTGTCGATCCTCGGCGGGACGATCGCCGCGGGTGCACTCGCCGCATCGCCCAAATTCGCCGCAATGGCCTGTGTGATCATTGCCGGCGTGGGGTTCCTCGCCGGCCGCCAGGTGCCGCCGGCACCGCCAGCGAGCCACGCCGCGCCGCCCGACTGGCACATCCTGCGCGCCTCGGTGAAGCTGGTCAGCGAGACCATGCATGTCCGCAGCCTGTTCCTGGCGATTTGCGCGATCAGCTTCTTCTGGACCATCGGGTCGGTGCTGATCATCATCTTCCCGCCCTTGGTGAAGAATGTGCTTGGAGCCAATGAGCAGGTCGCCAGCCTGTTCATCGGCATGTTTTCGATCGGCATCGCGATCGGGTCGGTGCTGATCAATCGCCTGCTCAAGAACAAGGTTTCGGCGCGCTTCGCCCCCGGGTCGGTGCTGGCAATGGGGGTGTCGGTGCTCGCGCTCTATTTCGTCGCCGAAAATTGGGGCGAACATAATGGCTCGCTGATCACGCTCGGCAATTTCCTCTATCAGCCGAGCGCTGCCTTGCTGATCGCGACCTTGCTTGCGATCTCGATCTTCGGCGGAATGTTCGTCGTCCCGCTCTACGCTTTCCTCACCACCACCGTCGACAAGTCGCAGACCGCGCGCACCGTTGCAGCGAACAATATCGTCAATTCAGGCGCGATGGTGGTGGGGTCGGCAATCGCGCTTGCGCTGGCGAGTTTCGGCTTCGGCCCGGATACGATCCTGCTGCTGGTGGCGGCGATGTGCCTGGTCAGCGCCTGGCTCGGGTGGAAGCTGCATCTGGCCTGCGATTGAGGGGCGACCTCCCGCGCTATCCGCTCAAGCGATCAGGCAGGTCACGAACAGGAAAGCCGCGGCATAGGTAGTGGCGAACAGTTTGAGGCCGTCGCTGAACACCGCTTGCGGCGCTGGCAGCGCGATGGCGTGAACCCGCGCCGGGCCGCGGCCGAAGCGGCGGTGGGCGCGGCGCGGACTTGGGCGCGGAATCGGGCGCGGCGCTCGGCGGCGGGCGAATCGCGCAGGTGGAGCGGAACTGGTCCGGAGCGGATGCATGGCAAAAGCTTAACGCGATTTTTACCATGCTCAACCATCTTTTGGTAACCATAGTCGCATCTGTCCCGTGGTGGGACAGATGGTCGAACCTGCAATGTCGTCGAGTGAAAGTCAGG
>JBDSRE010000205.1:0-3175 GCA_039929465.1 Sphingomicrobium sp.
GTGGGCGTCGGTGATGAAATGCTTGGGCCCGCCGGGGATATATTGCTCGGAAATCGCCGCGATCATCGCTGGGGTCGACTGGATGGCGGTGCGTTGCATGTAATGTTTGACCCCGCGGATGCCGCCCATTTCTTCCGAACCGCCGGCTCGGCCAGGACCGCCGTGGACAAGCACCGCGAGCGGACTGCCGTGGCCGGTCGATTCCGCCGCATTGTCGCGGTTGATCACCAGCATCCGCCCATGAAAGGCTGCGGCGCCCTGAATGAAGTCGCGCGCGGCCTCGGGTGAATAAGAGAACAGCGACAGGACGAGGCTGCCCATACCGCGATTGGCCAGCGCAATGGCATCGGTGAGGTCGGTGTAGGGCATGATCGTGCTGACCGGCCCGAATGCCTCGATATCGTGGATGGCGCTCGTGGCCCACGGATCGTCTGCTCGGAGCAGGATCGGCTGCATGAAGGCACCGCCGTCGGGTCCGGCCGAAGCGTCGGGATCGCCGGCGACGATTCGCGCGCCCGATGCGACCAGCTTCTTGACCTGCGCCCGGACATCGTCGCGCTGCGAGCAATTAACCAGAGCCCCCATCCGGCTCGCCTCGTCGCGGGGGTCACCGATGGTGGTTTTGGCGAGGCGGTCGCGGATCGCGGCTTCGAGCGCGTCGAGATGCTCAGCCGGGGCCATGGCACGGCGGATGGCGGTGCATTTCTGCCCCGCCTTGACCGTCATTTCGTTGACGACTTCCTTGACGAACAGGTCGAATTCGGGGGTCCCGGGCGCCGCATCCGGACCCAGGATCGACGCGTTCAAACTATCTTGCTCGGCGACGAAACGGACGCTTTCGCGGCTGACCACCGGGTGGCTGCGGAGTTTCAGGGCGGTGCTCGCCGAGCCGGTGAAGCTGACCGTATCCTGCCCGCCGAAATGGTCGAACAAATCGCCGACTCCGCCGACGATCAGCTGCACCGCGCCGGGCGGTAGCAGCCCCGTGTCGATCATTACCCGGAACGCGGCCTCGCACAAATAAGCGGTCGAGCTGGCCGGCTTGACGATCGCCGGCATCCCCGCAAGCAATGTCGGCCCCAGCTTTTCGAGCATTCCCCAGACCGGGAAGTTGAAGGCGTTGATATGCACCGCCGCGCCCTGAAGCGGGGTGTAGATATGCTGGCCGATGAAGCTGCCGGTCTTCGACAGCTGTTCGACGTCGCCATCGAGCAAGACATGGGCGTCGGGCAATTCTCGGCGGCCCTTGGATGAAAAGGACAGCAGGGTCAGCGCACCGCCTTCGATGTCGATCCAGCCGTCCTTGCGGGTGGCGCCGGTATGCGGGTTGAGCGCGTACAGCTCCTCCTTGCGCTCCATTACCGCGAGACCCAATCCCTTGAGCATCCGAGCGCGCTCATGGAAGGTCATCTTGCGCATTGCCGGACCGCCGATCTTGCGGGCGTGGTCGAGCATGCCAGCAAAATCGAGCCCGCCCGAGCCGGTGGTTGCGATTATGCTACCGTCGATGGCGCTTGGAAGGTCGGCAAGCTGGCCGTCGCCGGCGATCCAGCGATCGCGTTCGTAATTGAGGAGCTGCTGCGCTTTCATGGCGCCTGCTCTAGCCGCGTGGCAACCGAGTCACAAAGCCCGAAGCGCGTCAGGTGCCGATCGTGTGATGGCCGGTGAACAATCCGGTCGGGTCGTAGCGGCGCTTGGCGGCGAGCAGCCGGGGGTAGTTGTCGCCCCAATAGGCCGTGCGCCAATCACGACCGAAATAATCGGCTTCGGACATGTAGCAGCCGGCGCCCGGGGTCAGCGCTTCGAACGGCGCGAAGGCACGCTCGACCCCGGCAGCTTCCTTGCGCCCGAGTGCATTGTCCGGGGAATGGCGAGGAATGCCGGGCCACGCCGGCGGGCCTTCGGCAGCGACGATCACCAGTGCGAAGGCATCGAGCATCTGCTTGCTGGTCGCGGTTCGGCGAGAGCGCTCGATCGCCGCCGGGTCGCCACCGGCAAGCCCCTTGTTGGTGTGCAAACCGATCGACCATTCAGCCGAGCCTGCGACAATTGCATCGACGAGGCGAGCGCGTCCCTGACCTTTGAGCAACCCCTTCGGCAGCCACCGCGATTTGTAGGCGTGGAGCACCTGCCCGGTTTCACCGAGATTGCTCGCCCAGAAGATATTGTCGGTGCTCGCCCCCGGGCGATCGTCGCCAAGGACGATTCCCGGCATTTTCTTGAGAAATTCCGGGTTCCAGAAATCGCGTGCCGGAACCGCAAGGATAAGCGGATCGGCCATGGCATACACTGGGCTTTGACCCTTCACCCAGCTGAAAAAGGGCTTCCAGAGTGCCGCGATCTGCTCGCTGCTCAGTCCCTGCGCGGTCATCGTTATCGACATCTTGCGGCCGGGACTAAAGCGGATTTGCTCACCCCACTGCGGACTGCACAGATGGTCGGCGTAAAAGGCGATCATCTTCTCGACCAGCGCGCGCCATGAATTATCGTCGTTGGCTTTAACTTCGAACAGCACCGCACCAATGGTCGCGGGCAATTCGAAGGTGCGCATTGTCAGCCGGGTGACGATGCCGAAGGTACCGCCGCCGCCGCCCCGAAGGGCGAAGAATAACTCAGGGTCGCTCCATTCGCTGACCGTCCACACCTTGCTGTCGGCGGTGACAATTTCGGCTTCGAGCAGATTGGCAGCGCCGGTTCCGAAGGCCTTCGAAAAACTCCCGAACCCGCCGCCAAGAACGAACCCGCCGACTCCAACGGTAAGGCAGCCGCCACCTTGTACATAGCGGCCGTGCGCAACCGCGGTATCGCGATAGATCTGCCCCCACAGGCACCCTGCGCCGACCGAAACTGCGGTCAGCGGCGCTGTGGCGGGCGGAGCGCCGATCGGAACAAAGTCGTCATGCTGGTCGATGCGATCCAACTTCCTGGTCCACAGCAGGAGCGAATTGGACGCATTCGAATTGCCGAAATAGCTGTGACCGCCACCCTTGATGACAAGCTTGACCCGATGATTGCGCGCGAAATCGACCGCCGCGGCGACATCGGCGGCGCTGGTCGCGGCAACGACATAGCTGCTCGGCTGGCTGGTCCAGGCGTCGGTCCAGCCCAAGGTCTGGGTCAACGCCGGGTCGTCGCTGATTCGATAGGGGTTTTTGAGGCCGGCAAAGAGTGAATC
>JBDSRE010000206.1:0-3229 GCA_039929465.1 Sphingomicrobium sp.
CGAGTCCGGTTGATTCGAAATTATTGGCTGGGGTCGCCGCAACGGCAGGTGGTGACCCGCCCGGCACGGGGACGCTTGGCCGGAGTCGCAGGATCCTGAGCCTCGGCGGCTTCGGCCGACGCTTCGGTGCCGGGCAAGCGCTCGGCAGAGGCCATCACCACTTCTGCGGGGCGGGACGACGGCTGGCCGGATTCGGGGCTGTCGGCTGGCGCCGGCTCCGCGGTCGCAGGGGACGCCGAGGTCAACGTGGAAAGCGCAGCCGCCGCAATCAAGATCAACCGTCCTCTCAACCGTCGTTCCTCTGATAGGAACCGTCACCAATGCGACTCGGACGTTTTCGATTATGCTGCCGGAATTAGTTAAGCGTCGCTCAACAATGCCCGGTAAATAGCGATTAATTGTACGGTATTTCCGTTCCGGCCCAGTATTTTAAGTCTTTTTCAGCCGAATCCCTTGTTTGACATTTGTTAAACTTGCGCCCAATCTTTGCGCCTTCAATCCGCAGGGGGAATGAAATCATGGCTACTGTTGTATCCAACAAACGCAAAATGTACCTGACCACCGCCGGCGTGCTCGCTTTCGGGCTCGCTGCATATGGCCTCGGGCGGGTCTATCCGCCGATGGGACCGACCGCCGGTACGATTGCGCCGGCCGACCGCTACCAGAATGCGCAAATCGGGGAAGGCGATGTCACTCTGGGCGACACCGCGGTCCCCGAACTGATGCAGACTGACGCATTCGAGCTGATGACCAAGGATCCGAGCTTCCGCGCGCTTGCCGCGAGCCCGGGCTTTCAGGCGCTTGCCGGACAGCCACAGGTGATGGCCGCGCTAATGGCCAATCCGCAGGCTTTCGCCGCGCTTGCAGCCAGACCGCAGGCCTTCGCAAGCCTTGCCGCATCGGCGCAGAGCATGGCTGCTCTGGCGCCTCAGGCACGGCAGAATAATGCTCAGGTGATGTCGGCGGTTGCTGGTCATTCAGCGGCAATGCAGGCGCTTGCGGCGCATCCCGCAGCGCTTGCGGCGATTGCCAACAATGCCTCGGCTTTTTCCAACGCCGCCGCGCTTCAGGCTGCCGCTGCAAGTTCGGCGGCGCTCGCCGGCCTTGCCAATGACGCTTCGGCGATTAAGGCACTCAACGCCGATCCGGGCGCATTCAGCGCGCTCGCCGCCAATGCCGCCGCGTTCAAGGCCCTCTCCGGTCAGCCGCAGGCACTCGCAGCAGCGGTCAATAGCGCTGCCGCTGCCGCCAGCAACCTCCAGTCGGCGGGGATTTCACACCAGGCGATGTTGGCTATGGCAGCCAATTCCAATGCGTTCAGCGCGCTTGCCAGCCAGCCGCAGGCGATGCAGGCGATCGCCGGCCACGCCAATGCCTTTGCCGCGCTCGCCGCTCATCCACAGGCGCTTGCGGCGATCATGAGCAACGCTTCGGCATTCAGCAATTATGCAAGCAACGCCAATGCGTTCCAGAGCGCTGCCGCGCGCCCGGCGGCGAATGCGCACATGGCGAAGAACGCTGCAGCTTTCGCCCGTCTGGCGAGCGACCATGCGGCGATGAATGCGCTGTCGGCTGATCCGCGGGTGTTCTCGGCGATGAATGCCAATGCCCAGGCCTTCGCGGCGCTTTCCGCAAATGCCCGGTCGCTGAACCCGCAAGCGCTTTCAGCGATCGGCAACAACGCCGCGGCGTTCGGCAGGCTGTCCGCCAATGCCGCTCAGTTGAGCGCCACTTCGCATGCGCTGCAGGCGTTCAACGCCCAGTCGCTCGCAGCTTCTGCGGCGGTCAGCAACCAGCTCAACGTCAGCGCGATGCAGGCGGTGCTTGCCAATCCGCAGGCGCTATCGGCGATGATGGCCAACCCGTCGGCATTCGCGGCGGTCAGTCACCAGGCAGCAGCAATGGCGACCTTGGCAGCCAATTCCAAGGCGTTCGCAGCGCTTGCGGCACGGCCCAATATGGCGGCGCTAATGGCTAATCCGAGCTTCTCGGCGGCGCTTGGGCAGTCGGGGATGGCGAACTCGGCTCGATCGAACTGACGCACTAACCCGGGGGGGCTTGAAAATATGCAGTTTGCGTCTGGCTGGCGCGGTCTCGCTCATGGAGCAGCCGCGCTCGCCCTCGTCATCACGACCGGGCAGGCGTCTGCCCAGACCCAGTCGAGTCAACCTCCCCCACCGCCGCCGGCGAACAGTACGGCCACAATCGAGCATCCTGAGTCGGTTGCGCCTCCGCCCGCCGACTCGCCGCCGGCGGAACCGGTAACGCCGCAGCCGACCGATCCCAATGCGCCCCAGCCCGACACGCCTGGGCCGACCACCGCGTCCGATCAGAAATCGCCCGAGCACGTGCCTCAGGATGCTTCGGGCTTCCAACTGTCGACGCTCGAGACCAACAATCTGTCATTGCTCTACATCGACCCGGTTCAAACCTATTTGACGCCCTACCTCGGCCGGGCATTCGAAAATGCACTGGCCTTCCACAAGAAGCAGTTCCATTGGCAGCCGTGGGATCGGACCACGGTCCTGATCAAGGACTTCTCCGATTACGGCAATGCTGCGGCGCTGGCATCGCCAAGCAACATGATCCTGTTCGACGTCGCGCCTTTGTCCTTGTCGATGGAGACATTCTCGCCAGGCGAGCGCTTCTTCACTTTGACCAATCACGAGCTTGCCCATGTCGCCGCGATCGACGTGTGGAACAAGCGCGACGCCTTCTGGCGCAGATTCCTCGGCGGCAAGCCGGTGCCGCTCCAAAAGCACCCCGAATCGATCCTCTACAACTTCCTTACCAGCCCTCGGAACCTCACCCCGCGCTGGTATATGGAAGGGAGCGCGGTGTTCTTCGAAACCTGGATGGCGGGCGGCCTCGGCCGAGCCCAGGGCGGCTATGATGAAATGGTATTCCGAGCCAAGGTCCGCGACAACGCGCGCTTTTTCTCGCCCTTGGGGCTGGAAAGCGAGGGCACTTCGACCGACTTCCAGGTCGGGGCCAATAGTTACCTCTACGGGACCCGGTTCTTCTCCTATTTGGCGCTGACCTACGGTCCCGAAAGGACGGTCGAATGGCTTCGCCGCTCGGAGGATTCGAAAGCCTTTTACGCAAGCCAGTTCAACCATGTTTTCGGGCGAAAACTCGACGATGTGTGGGACGACTGGATCGCCTTCGAACACAAGTTCCAGAACGAGAATTTGGCGACCATCGCGCAATATCCGCTGACCGAGGTCAA
>JBDSRE010000207.1:0-2589 GCA_039929465.1 Sphingomicrobium sp.
CCTTGGGCTTGGTCGCCTTGGTCGATTTGGTCGCGGCCATCCCTTCGATGGCATCGACCAGCGGCTTTAACCCATCGCCATATTTGGCCCAGCGCTTGACCGAGCTCTTGTAGATCGGCTTGCGCACTTGGGCGACGCTGGCGGTCTTAACCGGGCGGTCGGACTTGTGGAATTCGAGGCACTTGTTGTTCCACGGCAGGTCGAGGAATTCGATCAGGCGCTTGGCCTCCTTCTCGGTGTCCGCGACCACGTCTTCATAGACGACGGTGGTGATGAAATCCTTGGGCAGGACTTCCTTCCAATAGTCCATGATCTCCTTGTACTTGCCGTAATAGCGGCCAAGCTCGGTCAGATCATAGCTGTGCGGCATGTCGTCCTTGAACAGCTTGGTGAAGCCGCTCAGGCAGGTGTCGACCGGGTCGCGCAACGTGTTGATGACCTTGGCCTTGGGGAACAGCAGGTTGATCAGGCCCAGGAAGAAATAGTTGGTAAGCAGCTTGTCGGTGATCTTCTTGGCGTCACCGGCGCCATTTTCCATCGCCGTCAGATAGTTTTTCGCCACCAGCCCGAACTGCGGCTTGGTCATTTTCTGAACCATTTCCGGATATTTCGGGATCGACGGGAAGCGGTCCCGAAGCATCCCGATCGAGCGGCTAAGGTGCTTGACCTCGCCCGCGCCGAACACGTCCGGGTGGCTCGACAGGATCTGCTCGACCAGGGTCGATCCCGAACGCGGCATGCCAACGATGAACACCAGGCGATCATCGTCAATGCCCTCGAACGGCCGGTTGTCGAACAGCTCCTTGGGGAAAGCGGCGCGGATCGAATCGAAGAAGCCGAACGTATCGGGCTCCTTATAGTCGAGCTGGCGGCGCTTCATCTTGCCGCCGGTGATATAATGCTCAAGCGCTTTCTCGTGCTGGCCGCGGTCGTCGAGCGCTTTGGCATAAGCGAAGTGCAACGGGAGGAACTGATCGGCTTCCTGGTTGGGGACCGATTCCATGATCGCTTCCATGCGGTCGAACAATTTGGATCCGACATCCGACGAGAAATCGACGAGATCGTTGAGATTGGCATAAGCACCGTAGATGCTGTCGTTCATCTCGAGGGCCTTGATGATATAGTCGCGGGCCTCATCGAGACGGCCGACCGACTTCAACGCAACGCCATAGAAGTTCAACGTCTCGGGGCCCTTGGCGCCGGCATCGACGGCCTTCTTGAGCACTTCGATGGCTTCATCATAGCGGTCGGTTTCGTGATAGACCTGACCCATGATGGTCAGCGCGTCCATCGAATCCGGGTCGGCCTGAAGGGCCAGCTTGGCAGCCTGTTCTGCCGCCTGAACTGCACCGCGGCGGAGCTGGATCCTGGCAGTCGTCATCAGCGTCGGGATATGCTTGGGAGCGAATTTCAGCGCGTCGCCGACGATCCGCAGCGCATCCACTTCCTTCTTCTGGCTGGCCAGAAGTACCGCCAGATTATTGTATGCCTCGACATATTTTGCGTTCTGTTGAATCGCCTTGCGGAAAGCATGTTCGGCTTCGCTGAACTTGCGATCCTGCTGAAGCAGCGTGCCGAGGTTGTTATAGGCCTCGGGATAGCGTTCGCGGACGGTCAGCGCGTCCTGATAGGCGTTGACGGCGCCGTCTATATCGCCGGTCAGGCGAAGCGCATTGCCGAGGTTGTTCATCGCTTCGGCCATGTCGGGACGCGATTTCAACGCCCGGCGATAGAAGTCGACCGCCACCTTGTAGCGCCGGACCTCATAATTGATGATCCCCAGATTGTTCAGCGCCTGGCTGTTATTGGGGTCGATCTCGACCGCTTTCTCAAGCGCTCCAAGCGCGTCCTTGCGGCGCCCCGCCTGGCGCAGGACTTCGCCGAGATTGGCGTAATAGCTGGTCGCCTGGGGATTGAGCTTGATCGCCCGCTCGAGCGATTCAATCGCTTTGTCCCAGGCCCCGCCGGCGGCGAGTGTGACGCCAAGGATGTTATGTGCGTCGGCCTGCGCCGGGCGCGCGGCGATGACCTGGCGGCAGACGCGCTCGGCCTGCGCGAACTGGCGGCGCTGGTAAAATGCACCCGCCATTTCGATCGCCTTGGCCGGCGGAATGTTGACCCGGCCGGTCATGGCCTTGCTCATCATGTCATCGAGCGGCGCCCCACCTGCGCCGGGTTGCTGGCCACCGCCACGCTTGCCGGCACCACCTTGGGCGGAGGCAGGCTTGGCGGGGGTGCGCTGGGCCTTGGCCGGCGGGCGCGGGTTCTGCTTGGTTTTTGAATCGCTCATGGTCGCTCTTTTAGCCGCAAGTCTTGATAAATAAAGGGTTTGGCTCGTCTCGCCCGGCGGTTTGCGCGACGGATGCCGTTTCCTACCCCCGAAAGCAGAAAGAAGAGGGAGTTTCCTCCCTCTTCTTCTGATTGGTTTAGCAATAGGCCCTGGTGGCGAGCGGCGTTAACTGCCCGCCGTATCAGGTCTTACTGACCGCGTTCGCCGCGCTCGACGGGAGCGGGGGGCGGCGGCGGGGGCGGCGGTGCCATTTCGACCGGAGCCGGCGGCGGCGGCGGCGGAGCCACCATGACCGGCGG
>JBDSRE010000208.1:0-4252 GCA_039929465.1 Sphingomicrobium sp.
GCGATCAAGGTCCGCGGCGACGAAGCGCTGATCCTCGACATCCCCGAGCCCACTCCGGCGCACAATATCGCGCAGGACATCCCGCTGACGATCGCGTTCGAGGACGATTATCTGCTGGTGGTCGACAAACCCGCAGGACTCGTCGTCCATCCCGCTGCGGGCAATCTTGACGGTACTCTCGTCAATGCCCTGCTCCACCATTGCGGGGGAAGCTTGTCGGGCATTGGCGGGGTGGCCCGGCCCGGCATCGTCCACCGCATCGACAAGGACACGTCTGGATTATTGGTGGTCGCCAAGACCGATGTCGCGCACGAAGGGCTTGCCCGCCAGTTCGCCGACCATTCGATTGAGCGCCGCTATCGCGCGCTGGTCGGCGGTGTGCCGTCCCAGGCTAAAGGCTCGGTCGATGCCCCGTTGGCGCGTTCAAACCACGACCGCAAGAAGGTCGCAGTGGTTAAGGACGGACGTGGGAAACGCGCCGTAACCCATTGGCAAGTCAAAAAGGTATTTCGCGACGCAGCCTTGGTTGAATGCCTTCTCGAGACCGGACGAACCCACCAGGTGCGGGTCCACATGGCCTCGCTCGGCCATCCCCTGCTCGGCGACCAAGTCTATGGCCGCGCACCCCATCAGCGGATTCGGGAGTTGTTGCAGCGACTCCGGTTCAAGCGCCAGGCGCTTCACGCTGCGGAACTCGGGTTCATCCATCCGGTGACCAAGGTGCGGCTGGCGTTCCAGTCGCCGTTGCCGCCCGACATGCAGCAATTGTTCACTGCGCTTGGACTATAGGATTTTCAAAGCTAGGGCGGTCCTTCCGCCTGAGTGCAAAAGGGAGAGAAGACGACACATGGCTGGAAAAAGAATCGTCTCGATTCCCGCGTCCGGCGGGGAGGCCGGGCTCAACCGCTACTTGAGCGAAATCAAGAAGTTCCCGATCCTCGCGCCTGAGGAAGAGTTCATGCTCGCCAAGCGCTGGCGTGAACATGAGGACACCGATGCGGCCGCCAAGCTGGTCAATTCCCACCTGCGGCTCGTGGCCAAGATCGCCATGGGCTATCGCGGCTATGGCCTTCCGGTCAGCGAGCTGATTTCCGAAGGCAATATCGGCCTCATGCAGGGCGTGAAGAAGTTCGAGCCCGACCGCGGCTTCCGCCTCGCCACGTATGCGATGTGGTGGATTCGCGCCTCGATCCAGGAATTCATCTTGCGCAGCTGGAGCTTGGTGAAGATGGGCACTACCGCGGCGCAGAAGAAATTGTTTTTCAACCTGCGCCGAATGAAGAACCAGATCGACGCCTTCGAAGATGGCGACATGAAGCCCGCCGACGTCACCAAGATCGCCACCGACCTTGGTGTGACCGAGGCCGAAGTGATCAGCATGAACCGCCGCATGGCGATGGGCGGCGACACCAGCCTCAACGTGCCGCTGAAGGGCGACGAGGGCGGCGAGAACCAATGGCAGGACTTCCTCGTCGACAATGGCCCGCTCCAGGATGAGCTCATCGCCGAGGATGAGGAAAGCCGCGTGCGCCACGATTTGCTGGTCGACGCCATGGAATCGCTCAACGACCGCGAAAAGCACATCCTCGCCGAGCGCCGCCTGGCCGACGAACCCAAGACGCTCGAGGAACTGAGCCAGGTCTATGGCGTCAGCCGCGAACGTATCCGCCAGATCGAAGTCCGCGCGTTTGAGAAATTGCAGGCGGCGCTGTTGCGGGTCGCCGGCGAGAAACGGTTGCTTCCGGCGATGTGACTTCCTCCTCGGCCGCTTGCGTGCGGGAGGGGGTCGGGGAAAAGCCAGTCAATCACCTCAACGGCGCGAAATACTTCTCTCATCCTGCGCCATCTTGCCAAACGCACAATTCCGTCCGACGCTGTTCAGTCGAAGCGCGCAGCCGCGCCTTTGTGAGCGACTCGCGCGCCCGTTAACCGGACGAGGGAGCAACGCACATGTCGGACAGCAAGGCTGGAGCATCCAAAGGCACTCGAGTGATCGCGCTGGTGGGACCCGCCGGCGCGGGAAAGACCAGCCTGGCCGAAGCGATGCTCTTCGCCGCCGGCGGCACCGACCGCCTCGGATCAACCGCGAGCGGATCGAGCATCGGCGATTCGAGCCCCGAAAGCCGCGCTCGTGGTGGTTCAACCGAACTTAACCTTTATCATTTCGAGTATTTGGGCGATCGCTTCGCGATCCTCGATTGCCCGGGCTCGATCGGGTTTGCCGCCGACGGCGCCCGGGCGCTTGCGATCGCCGATGCCGCGATCGTCGTGGTCGACTCCGATCCGGCCCGCGCTCCGCTCGCCGCCCCGGCCCTGCGCGCGCTTGACGAGCTCGGCATTCCGCACATCATCTTTGCCAACCGAATCGACCAGGCCCGTGGCCGAATCCGCGATCTGATGACGGCGCTTCAGCCAATGAGCGTGTCGCCGCTGATCGCCCGCCAGGTGCCGATCTGGGACGGCGAGAAGATCGAGGGATTCGTCGACTTGGCGCTCGAACGAGCGTTCAAATATCGTTCGGGCAAGCACAGCGAGCGGATCGACATCCCCGCCGATGTCGCCGGACGCGAGACCGAAGCGCGCACCCACATGCTCGAACAACTGGCCGATCACGACGATGAGCTGCTCGAGCAATTGCTGATGGATCAGGTCCCTGCGCCGGAGAAGGTTTTCGACGATCTCGCCCGCGAAACCGGTGAGAACCTCGGCATTTCGATGCTGTTCGGATCGGCCATCAGCTCATGGGGCGTGCGCCGACTATTGAAGGCGCTGCGCCATGAAGTGCCGGGACCGGCGGCCGCCGCCAACCGCCTCGATGTCGGCGCAGCGGCGATGTATGTGTTCAAGATCGCCCACGGCTCGATCGGGCGACTGGCGCTGGCGCGGGTGCTCGGCGGCGAAATCGCGGAAGGCGCCGAACTCAAGGGCGCCGACGGCAGTCATGCCCGGCTTGGGGCGTTGTTCCACGTCCAGGGCGAGAAGACCGTCAAGGTGAGTGCGGCGCGCAACGGCGATTTGGTCGCAGTGGCCAAGGTCGAGGCCGCGCAACCCGGCGAGTGGCTCGCACCTGGAGATGCTCCACCGACCGTCGAAATCGCCTTTCCGCCGCGCAATTGTGCCCAGGCAATCGAGCCCGCCGACCGCAAGGACGACGTCAAATTGTCAGGCGCTCTGCAGCGGCTTCAGGAGGAAGATTCCGCGCTTGTGGTCGAACATGACGACGCCAGTCACGAGCTTCGCCTGCGCGGCGTCAATGACGAGCATTTGAACACGGTCATCGCGCGCTTGAAACGGCGCTTCGGGGTCACGGTCAACGCGCATTCGCCGGCCATCGGCTATCGCGAATCGATCCGCCGCCCGGTGACCCAGAAAGGCCGCCACAAGAAGCAGTCGGGCGGTCACGGCCAGTTCGGCGACGTCATCATCGAGGTCAAACCGGCTGGCCGCGGCGAGGGCTTCCGGTTCGAGGAGAAAATCCACGGCGGGGCCATCCCCAAGCAATGGATTCCGGCGGTCGAGGAAGGCGTCCGCGACGCCATGCACACCGGCCCGCTGGGTTTTCCAGTGGTCGATTGCGCAGTCACGCTGGTCGACGGCAGTTACCACAGCGTCGACAGTTCGGAGCTGGCGTTTCGCCTGGCCGGGAGGCTGGCGATGCACGAAGCACTGCAGGGCGCCCAGCCGCATTTGCTCGAGCCGATTCACAAGCTCATTATAGTTTGTCCGTCGAGCGCGAGCAGCCGGATCACCTCGGCGGTTGCGGGGCGGCGCGGGCAGATGCTTGGCATGGCCCCGCGCGACGGTTGGAACGGCTGGGACCGGGTCGAAGCGCTGTTGCCCGAGGCGGAATTGGCAGGGCTTGATGCCGAACTGCGCTCGCAAAGCCAGGGCCTTGCCTCATACGAAGCGGAATTTGATCATTTGGCCGAACTTAACGGCGTCCTCGCCGACAAGGTCGTGCAACCGAAGGTCGCGGAGCCGGCTTAGGGTCCATTATTCCTGCTTGAGGTTGGCGCCTCGGCAATCCGCCTCTAACGACGCCCGATGAAGCACTGGTTCAAAGACCAGCATTTCCGCTCGCTGCTCAAAAACAGCAGCTATCTCGCCATGTCGCGCGGGGTTGCGGCCTTGTGTTCGCTGGCAACGCTCGCCTTCGCCGCGCGCGGCCTCGGCGTGATGCTACTTGGGACGCTGATCCTGATCACCAGCTACGCCCGGGCGGCCAGCGGCATCGCCAAGTTCCAGTCGTGGC
>JBDSRE010000209.1:0-3532 GCA_039929465.1 Sphingomicrobium sp.
CGTTTATTCGCTGATCCACGATGATCTGCCGTGCATGGACGATGCCGATCTTCGCCGCGGCAAGGCGTCGGTGCACAAGGCGTTCGGCGATGCGGTTGCGGTGCTCGCCGGCGACAGCCTTCATGCGTTGGCGTTCGAAATCATCGCTGATCCAGCGACCCATGAGGATCCGTGGGTGCGCGCCGATCTAGCCCTCGAACTGGCGCGCGCGGTCGGTCCGTCGGGCATGGCCGGGGGACAAATGATGGACCTCATCGCCGAGGGTCAGGCGCTCGACCTCCCAGCAATCACCCGGCTCCAGCAATTGAAGACCGGTGCGCTGATCGAATTTGCGGTCGAGGCGGCATGCATCATGAACAAGATGCCACCCGAAGCGCGAACCCCCTATCGCGGCTATGCCCGCAACATCGGCCTTGCCTTCCAGATAACCGACGATCTGATCGACGAATGCGGCGACGAGGCGGCGGCGGGCAAACGCCTTGGCAAGGACGCCGACGCCGGCAAGGCGACGTTCGTATCGCTGTTCGGCAAGGATCAGGCGCGGCAGCAGGCGCGGCTTCTGGTCGACCAGGCGATCGAACACCTTTCAACGCACGGCAGCGAGGCGGACATGTTGCGCGCCATCGCCCGCTTTGCCATCGAACGCGATCATTAGGAGCTGACGCATGAAAATCGCGGTCTACCCTGGAACCTTCGACCCGGTCACCTTGGGTCATCTCGACATCATCCGGCGCGGTGCGCATCTGGTTGAGAAACTGGTCATCGGGGTGACCACAAATCCGTCGAAGGAACCGATGTTCGCGGTTTCCGAGCGGCTTGCGATGGCCAAGCGCGAGATCGTTGGAATCCCCGGCAACATCACGGTCGTCGAGTTCGATTCGCTGCTGATGAATTTCGCCGAGGCGCAAGGCGCGTCGATGATTCTGCGCGGACTGCGCGCAGTCGCCGACTTCGAATATGAATTCCAGATGGCGGGGATGAACCAGCAGCTGAATGACGCGATCGAAACCGTCTTCCTGATGGCCGATGTATCATTGCAGCCGATTGCATCGAAGCTGGTCAAGGAAATCGCCCGCTATGGCGGGGATATCGGCAAGTTCGTCACTCCGGCGGTGGCCGCGGACGTCAAGCGGCACCTCAGCCGCGGTTAAGCTTCGCCAAGACTAAGGAGGATCCATGTTCAAACACTTCGCCTTTGCAGCGCCGCTCCTCGCGCTCGCACTGACCGCTGCAGCGCCGCCGCCGTCAGCTGGTCCGCCGGTCATTCCCGGGCTGGTGCCGCCGCCGGAAGTCGCCGCCAATCCCGCCAATCGGCTGAGCTTCGAGCTGTCAAGCGGTGGAACCGTGGTTATCCTCCTTCGCCCAGACCTCGCGCCGGGGCATGTCGAGCGCATCCGCACGCTGGTCGGGCGGCACTTTTATGACGGGCTGACCTTTCACCGCGTCATCCCCGGTTTCATGGCTCAAGGCGGCGATCCGCAGGGCAGCGGCGAGGGCGGGTCCGAGCTGCCCGATCTCAAGGCCGAATTCTCGGCCGTGCCGTTCCTCCGCGGCACCCTCGGCGCGGCCCGGGCGCAATCGCCAGACAGCGCCAACAGCCAATTCTTCATCATGCTCGCCCCCCATCCGGAGCTCGATTTCGAGTATACCGTGATCGGCCGGGTGATCGGCGGGATGGACTCGGTCGACCGCATTGCGCCGGGCGAGCCGCCGGCCGAGCCGACCAAAATTGTGAGAGCGACGATCGGCGGCTAGGGCCGGCGCGATCATGCGCGTCGACCTTTTCGATTTTGACCTTCCGCCGGAGCGGATCGCGCTTCGGCCTGTGCGGCCGCGCGATGGGGCTCGGCTGCTTCACCTCGTCGGGACCGAGATCCGCGATCGGCAGATGCTCGACCTGCCTGCGCTGCTTCAGCCTGGCGACGTGCTGGTGTTCAACGATACGCGCGTAATCCCGGCTCAGCTGGAGGGGGTGCGCGGAATGGCGAGGATCGGCGCCACGTTGCATAAGCGCGAAGGGCCGCGGGACTGGCTTGCCTTTTTGCGCAATGCGCGGCGGGCGCGGGTCGGCGATGTCATCGACTTCGGCTCTGGGGTCGCGGCGTCGGTCATGGACAAAGCAGGCGAGGGCCAGGCGCTGCTCCATTTTCATGGAGAAGAGCCGGTCGAGTTATTGCTCGAGCGCGCCGGGCGAATGCCGCTGCCGCCCTATATCGCTGCCCGCCGGGCGGTCGACGAGGCCGACCGAGCCGATTACCAGACGATGTTCGCCGAGCACGACGGAGCGGTCGCGGCGCCGACCGCGGCACTGCACTTCACCGAGCGACTGATCGCTGCGCTCGACGCGCGCGGCGTGGCGCGCGAAACGCTGACTTTGCACGTCGGGGCGGGGACGTTCCTTCCGGTCAAGGTCGAGGATACCGCCAGCCACCACATGCACAGCGAGTGGGGGCGGATCGATTCCGCCACCGCCGAGCGCCTCAACGCCGCACGGGCTGGGGGCGGGCGGCTGATCGCGGTTGGAACGACGAGCCTGCGCCTACTGGAAAGCGCCGCCGACGAGCGCGGCAACATCCGCCAATTCGATGGCGATACCGCGATCTTTATCACTCCGGGTTATCGCTTCAGAGCGGTCGATGGGCTGGTGACCAATTTCCATTTGCCGCGCTCAACGCTGTTTATGCTGGTCAGTGCGCTGATGGGTCTTGAGCTTATGAAGGAGGCCTACGCCCATGCCATTGAGCAAGGCTATCGTTTCTACTCTTACGGAGACTCGTCGCTTTTGCTTCCCTGACATGCCTTCCGGTGGGAACGCGGTGGGGGAACGAGTTTGTGTGGCTTTCAACGTAGCTAATGTCCGCTTTCGACCCAAAGCGGACACAAGGGGCTTAGGTTTACTTTTAGACACATCGCAGAACTTGGGCGCTCTGTGGAGAGGCCGCGCTACGTCATCGCGTAAGGGGCGACAACACACTAAGCGTCTCCTCGTAAGGGGGAATGCTCGTGGGTAAGTCAGACCTTTTTTCATATCTGTCGGCGTTCGTAACCATCGTTCTAGCCGTTGCGATCACTGACATGATCCAGAGCACGCACCGGCTAATTCGTGGCCGAGAGCGGATCAAGTGGGATGTCGCGCCTCTGTTATTCGCCGCCGTTGTCGCGGCGACTGTCGTTTCCGAGTTCTTCTCGCTGTGGGCGACATTCGACGTGAGCATAATTTCATTTGCCCGGCTAATGTGGATACTCTTGATCCCCACGTTGTTCGCGTTGCTCGCTTACTCCGTCTTGCCTGACAACGTGCCTGCAGACGGCCTGGACCTCAGGGCATTCTACCTCGCTGAACGCAAAGCATGGATCATCATCTATGTGGCCGCCAATCTCCTAGACGTAGTGCGGAGCGTCGATATCACAAACGATCTCGCTACCCGCTACCATCATCCGGAATGGGTGATGGAATACCTTGCCCACGCGGCAAAGCCTCTGTCCGTTATTGCCATCGGCTTCGGGATTATGTGGTGGGGTCGGTCCCGCA
>JBDSRE010000210.1:0-5754 GCA_039929465.1 Sphingomicrobium sp.
AACAGGACATCGGTGAAGCCGCCGGTCGAGGAACCGACGTCAAGCGCCACCGCGTCGGCGACATCGAACCCGAAATGGGCCAAGCCATGATCGAGCTTGACCCCCCCGCGGGACACCCACGGATGATCCTTGCCCCGCACGTCGAGCAGCGCATCCTCGGCCAGCAGCTCGCCTGCCTTGGCCAGCTTGCGCTCGCCGCTGAACACCACCCCCGCCATGATCAGCGCCTGCGCCCTGGTCCGGCTATCGGCGAGCCCGCGCGCGACAAGGAGTTGGTCGGTACGGATTTTGGCCGACTTTGCATCCCCCACAGCGCTCACCCCGAGCTCGTCGCGGGGATTCTCTCCTGCGTCACCCCCTAGGCCCGCACTTCCCCGGATCCCGCGCTTGTCACGCGCAACGCTTTCAGCACCGTATTGACGATCTGCGGGGCGTTGAGGCCGGCTTCGTCATATTGCTTGTCGGGCTTGTCATGTTCCTGGAAGCGGTCGGGGAGGCGCATGGTGCGGAGCCTGAGGCCGCCGTCGATCAGCCCTTCGTCGCTGGCCAAGGTCAAGACATGGGCGCCGAATCCACCAATCGAGGCTTCCTCGACCGTCACCGCGACTTCGTGGGTAGTGAGCAGCTTGCGGATCAGTTCAACATCGAGGGGCTTGGCGAAACGCAAATCGGCGACCGTGGTGCTCAATCCCTTGGCGTCGAGCATGTCTGCGGCTTTTTCGGCTTCCGCAAGCCGTGTGCCGAGCGACAAGATCGCAACCTTTTTGCCCTCGCGAACGATCCGCCCCTTGCCGATTTCGAGCCGCTCGGGAGTCTGAGGAAGCGCCAGCCCCCGCCCCTCGCCGCGCGGATAGCGAACCGCGATCGGGCCCGTATCGTGCATCGCCATGGTGTGGACCATGTGGCACAACTCGACCTCGTCGGCGGCGGCCATGACCGTAAAATTGGGCAGGGTGCATAGATACGCCAGGTCGAACGCTCCAGCATGGGTGGCTCCGTCGGCACCGACCAGTCCGGCGCGATCCATCGCAAAGCGCACCGGCAAATTCTGAATCGCGACGTCGTGGACGACCTGGTCGTAGGCGCGCTGGAGGAAGGTCGAATAAATCGCGCAGAACGGCCGCATGCCCTGCGCCGCCAGTCCCGCGGCGAAGGTCACTCCGTGCTGCTCGGCGATTCCGACATCGAACATCCGCTCGGGAAAGCGTGTCCCAATCTTGTCGAGCCCGGTGCCCGAGGGCATCGCAGCGGTGATCGCAACCACCCTGGCGTCGCGCTCCATTTCGTCGCCGAGCGCATGAGCGAACACCGCGGTGTAGGCCGGTGGTCCACCGCCCGGCCCCTTGTCTTGCTTGCCCGAAACGACATCGAATTTGACCACGCCGTGATATTTATCGGCGCTGCTCTCGGCCGGGCCATAGCCCTTGCCTTTCTGAGTCACGACATGAACCAGCATCGGGCCGACATCGGCATCGCGGACGTTCTCGAGGACTTCGACCAAAGCGCGCACATCATGGCCGTCGACCGGCCCGACGTAATAAAAGCCCAATTCCTCGAACAAGGTGCCGCCAGTCATCCAGCCGCGGGTATATTCCTCGGCCTTGCGCGCCCAGTCATGGACTTTGTCGGGAAGCATTCGGGCAATCTTCTGGGCAACAGCGCGCGGAGCGAGATATTTGTTCGAACTGACCAGCCGGGCGAGCGAATTGCGCAAGCTTCCTACCGGCGGCGCGATCGACATGTCATTGTCGTTGAGGATGACGATCAAGCGGTTGCCGGCAGCGGCGGCATTGTTCATCGCCTCATAAGCCATGCCCGCGCTCATCGCGCCGTCACCGATGACCGCGATCGCTCGGCCGGGGTCGCCAGTAAGCTTGTTGGCGGTCGCAAAGCCAAGCGCGGAGGAGATTGAGGTCGAACTATGCGCCGCTCCAAAGGGGTCGTAGTCGCTTTCGACTCGGCGGGTGAAACCGCTGAGGCCGCCGCCCTGGCGAAGCGTTCGGATGCGGTCGCGGCGGCCGGTGATGATCTTGTGCGGATAGGCCTGATGGCCGACGTCCCAGATCAATTTGTCCGAAGGCGTATCGAACACATAATGGACCGCGACCGTCAGCTCGACCACGCCGAGCCCGGCGCCGAGATGACCGCCTGTTACCGACACCGCCGAAATCACTTCCTGGCGAAGCTCGTCGGCGAATTGCGGCAATTGCTCCTTGTCGAGCATGCGCAAATCGGCCGGGAGCGTGACGGTGTCGAGTAACGGGGTAGCGGGCCTGTCGGACATGGTTCGGCGCATTACGCGCAAGCGCCGGTCATGTCACCCGATGCGCTCAGCTCTCATCGCAATCGCCGCAGGTACCGCGAACCTCGATTACTGGGCGGGCTTTGGTGAAACCGGCGTCCTTGGCGGCGTCGCGGACCCCGCCGGTCAAGCGGTCGTCATCGATATGCACCGCCTGCCCGCAGCTATCGCAGATCAGGAAGATACAATCGTGGAGGCAATCGGGATGGGCGTTGGCGACATAGGCATTGGCGCTTTCGACTCGCCGAGCGAGGTTCGCGCCGACGAACAAATCGAGGATCCGGTACACGCTGTTCGCGGCCACGCGCCGCTCCTGGGATTGTGACACCGCTTCGGCAATATCATAAGCGGAAGCTGGTTTGTCGAAGCCCGCGAGCGCCTCGAACACCGCTTCGCGCATGCCGGTCCATTGTTCGCCCTGACGAGTCAAACGATCGCGCGCCGCATCGCGCAGAGAGTCGCCTTCATGGAGCTGATGATCGTGTTGGGGCATGACTGAACCCGCAAGATAAGCGTCGCGCGGTCCGCCTGCAAGCGATGCGCTAATCGGCGGCGATCCGGTTGAGGCGATGGCCGAGCGCCAGGATCATCACCCCGGCGACGGTAAAATAGGGTTCATTGCCGCCGTGCGGCATGCTCAGCGCGCCGGCCATGACGCCGAGGCCAAGCGCGCCGACCGCACTTGGGAGCATGAAACCATGTTCGAGAATTCCGCGCCCAAGCGCGAAGCTGCCAAGAATCATCGCCACGGCCAGACCGGTCTCATGAATCATCGGGGACCCAAGGAACCCGCCGGCCGACGCCAGCAGACCGAGCAGCACCGCGGTTGCCAGGCAATGAACTAGGCACAGGCCCGACAAGCCCATTGCGATGCGGTCGAGGCGCGAGGTGGGAATTGCAAACGGCGACATGATGAGCGCGATATAAGCCCCTGAGCCGCAAGTTACAACATATCATTGCATCGATCGGTCGCGCCGAACCCTTGCCGGTTACCGCGTCCCGCGCGCATAGGCGCGGCGATGGTCAATTCTCCCGCGCACGCGCGCCCCGCGGCAATCGCCAACTTGCTGTTCCTGGTCGCGGCGATGGTCTTCGCCATGGTCGTCGTCGGCGGCATTACCCGCCTTACCGAAAGCGGGCTCAGCATCACCGAGTGGAAACCGCTTTCGGGTGTCGTCCCGCCGCTCGGCCAGGCCGATTGGGAGCGCGCCTTCGCTCTCTACAAGGGCACCCCCCAATATCGCGAAGTTGTCGCGGCCTCGGGCATGACCCTGGCGGGCTTCAAGTTCATCTTCCTGTGGGAATGGGTCCACCGCTTGCTCGGGCGGATCATGGGCATGGTCTTTTTCGCCGGCGTTGGCTGGTTCGCGTGGAAGCGCGCCATTCCCAAGGGTTATTGGTGGCGCCTCATCGCCTTGTTCGTCCTCGGCGGCCTGCAGGGAGCAGTCGGCTGGTTCATGGTGTTGTCGGGGCTCGAAGGCGGCCGCACCGAAGTCAGCCCCTATCGGCTGGCCGCGCATCTGCTCATGGCACTTTTTCTGTTCGCGGCGCTGATCTGGACCGCACTCGACCTTCGCGCGCTGGCGCGAAATCCGCGATCGCATCCCGCGCGCTTGACCCAGGCATCGCTTCTCACCGTTGCAATCCTCTTCATTCAGTTGCTGCTCGGCGCCTGGGTCGCGGGCTTCCGCGCTGGCTCTGTCTCGAACAGCTGGCCGCTGATGAACGGGCATCTGGTGCCCCAAGGCATTGATTGGTCGCGCGGCCCGCTTTTCGCCGCCACCCGCGACCCCTACCTCATCCACTTTCTCCACCGCTGGTGGGCGTGGGTAGTGGTCGCAGCGCTGGTTCTGTTCGCGCGCAGGGTGAAAGCGGTTCCGGGGAGCCGCGCAGCCTCGATCGCCATCCATTCGGCGTTCGGCGCCCAAATCCTGCTTGGCATCGCCACAGTGATGAGCGGTGTCGCCTTGTGGCTTGCGGTGCTTCACCAAGCCACCGGGGCCTTGCTCCTTGCCGCGACCATATGGGGGGCGCATGTAATCGGACGCAGGCCGTGACCATCGTCACCGTCTATGCGGTTTTCTCCAACGAAGAAGAAGCCCAAACCATCGGTCGGACGGTGGTCGAAGAACGGCTCGCCGCGTGCGTCAACAGTCTCGGCAAAATCCGCTCGATTTACCGCTGGCAGGGCAGGATTGCGGAAACGGCGGAATGCGCGGCCTTCTTCAAAACCACCAGTGCCGCCGCCGACCGCCTCATCGCCCGAATCGCCGAGCTCCACAGCTATGAGGTGCCGTGCATCGAAACCTGGCCGGTCGACAAGCTGTGGAGCGGCTATGCCGATTGGGTCGAGGAGAACGTGCCTGATATTCCGCAAATTTCCTAAGGGTAACATTTTACCCGTCTGGAACATGGCGGAATTGCTTGACTTTTTGGCCCTTCGCGGCGATTAGCCCGGTGATGGCGGTGCCGGATGGCGCCGCTTTTCTTATTCGACAACCGAAATAGACAAAGAGGTTCAGGCCATGAAGGCGCTGATGAAGACGACCAAGTCGATCCGGCCCCAGGACGTCAAGAAGGACTGGCACATCATCGACGCGGAGGGGCTGATCGTCGGCCGCCTGGCGACGATCGTCGCCAACATCCTGCGCGGTAAGCACAAGCCGAGCTTCACCCCGCACGTCGATTGCGGCGACCATGTCGTCATCGTCAATGCCGGCAAGGTCCGCTTCACCGGCAACAAGCTGAAGAACAAAATCTATTACAAGCACACCGGGTTCATCGGTGGCCTCAAGGAAGTGCCCGCGGGCAAAATCCTCGAAGGTCGTTTTCCCGAGCGAATCATCGAAAAGGCGATTGAGCGGATGATCCCGCGCGGACCCTTGGGCCGCGATCAAATGCGCGCGCTTCACCTCTATAACGGCACCGAGCATCCGCACGGCGGCCAAAGTCCCAAAAATCTCGACGTCGGCGCGATGAGCCGCAAGAACAAGGTGGGTGCATAACATGGCCGACAAGAAGAGTCTCTCCGACCTCGGCGCGCTGACCCAGAAAAAGGAAGCCGAAGTCGCTGCTCCCGAAGCGGAAGTCACGACAAGCGCGGATGCCGGCGGCGATACCGCTGCCGAAACCGCTGCTCCGGCCGCTGTTGAAGCTGAAACGCCTGCCGAACTGGCGCCCCCGCCCAAGGTTGAAGTCCCGCTGCGCGAACAGCAGCTCGACAAATACGGCCGCGCTTACGCCACCGGTCGCCGCAAGGATGCGGTTGCACGCGTATGGCTCAAGCCGGGTTCGGGCAAGATCACGGTCAACGGCCGAGAGCAGGAAACCTATTTCGCCCGTCCGACCCTGCGACTGGTCATCAACCAGCCGTTCGGGATCGCCGATCGCGCCGGCCAGTATGACGTCGTCGCAACCGTCGCCGGGGGCGGACTTTCGGGCCAGGCCGGAGC
>JBDSRE010000211.1:0-7873 GCA_039929465.1 Sphingomicrobium sp.
CGGAACGCCTGGCCATAGCCGATGCCCGACCGGTAATTGACCGCAAGCACCGTATATCCCTGCGCGCTGAGCATCCGGTTGATCGCATAATCGTTCGAATAATAGTGCATGTAGCTGAACGCCGGGAACATCTGCCGCTGCGGCCCGCCGTGAACGTAAATCAGTCCGGGATGCGGACCGGGCGTCGATGGCGCGAACAATATACCGGAGAAGTGCTGGCCGTCGGCGGCGGCGAGCTGGACTTCACGCGGCGCCGCGCTGGTCAGGTTATTGGTGTAGCCGTAATCGGCATAATGTTCGGCGGCGACGACCTTCCCGCTGGCATTCTCGACGATGCGCAGCAGTGCCGCTTCATCGGGGCCCGCAGCGACCATCGCCGTATAGGCGCCGCTGCTCGCCGCCATCGCCAGCACCGGGTCGGGTTGCGACAGCTTTTGCTCGGCGCCGGTGGCGGGATCGACCAGCGACAGCTGGCGGGTATCGCGGTCGATGCAATTGTGGATAACCAGCACCCGATCGCCCGCGGCTTCGCTTTCGGCGACCATGCAGCCGGGCGGGGTTAGCGCACGGGGCACCCCGCCGCTCGCCGGAATGGCGTAAAGCCGTCCCCAGCCGTCGGTTTCGGAATAGAACATCAGCCGCTCGTTGCCCGCCCAGCGGAGCGCGCCTTCGGCGTCGTCCATGCCCAAAGTCAGCGCCTTGCCGCGCGTGTCCCACAAGGTGCGGATAGCGCCACTATTGAGGTCGAGCAGGTCGATCGCGAACGGCTCCGCCTCGGTCTGGTCGGTGATGACGTGTTCGCGGCCCTGTAAGCGCATGAACGCCAGCCGAGTGCCGTCGGGTGACAGCACCGGAAGCGCCAACCGCTCGGCGCCGGTGACCAGCCATTCGACCTTCGCCGCGCCGGGCCGGTAGCGGCCGATGAAGGAATAGCCGCGGCGATCGGCGACGAAGATCAGATCGCCATTGCTGGTGACGACGAACTGCGACCAGTCGCCGCCGCCCTTGGCGAACAGTTTCGGTTTGGCCAATGTGGAGCGCGTGTCGAGCGACCACATATTGCCGCCGCGCCGGAACAACAACAGGCGGCCATCGGGCGTGAATTCCGGACCCAGCCCCGGTCCGAGCTTGCGCGGTTTAGGAGAGCCAGCGGTTCCAACCAGCCACAATATCGGTTCCGGAGCGTCGATCAGTCCGGCAGGGTTGAAGGCGCCGTCGTTAGTCGGAACGCCGGTGAGGAACGCGGCGTGGATCCCATCGGGTGACAGCTTGGCATCGGTTATCGGCTGGCCGTCCTCGTCCGACCGACTGGCCAAAGTGACTCGGCGGAAACTCGGCGCCCGGCCAAAATAAAGCGAGGTTTTGTCGCCTTGGCGGACGATCCAAGTGAATGCCGGCACTTTGGCGGCACTGATCGCTTCGACTTGCGGGAAGTCGAGGAAATAGTCAGCCGAAGGAGCGGCCACAACGGGCGTCGAAAGCAATGCGGCAGTCAGCAGACCAATGCGCGAGCGGTTCATGGCGACGAGGCTAGGGCGCCTCAAGCGCGCCCGCAACCGCGCTGTTAGACCGCGCTGTTAGACGTGGCTCGGCTGTTCCGGTTCGTGACCGTGAACCGCGTCCGCCCACTGGTCGACCGACAGCGACAAGGTCCGCAGCAACGGCACGCTGGCGATCCAGCGGACGATGGTGATCGAGAGGATGATCACGAGCAGGCTTGCAAGGGTGAAGATCATGCGCTGTTTCCTCCTTGCTCACCCTTGTCCCACAGACGTGTGACGCGGGTATGGCCAACGGGTGGCTAAGCGGTGACATGCACCCCAATGGCGCGCCTGAGCGTTGGTGGAGCACAGCAACAGGAGGGCAAGTCATGAGCAGCTTCACCGACATTCGCGAACATATGGAAGTCATCGGCGCCGACGGTGTTCACATCGGGACCGTCGATCACGCCGACGGCGAACGCATCAAATTGACCCGCGATGACAGCGGCGTAGCCCACGAAGACCACCATCATTACATCCCCAAGGGGCTGTTCGCCGACATCGAGGGTGACAAGGTCCGGCTAAGCGCCAATGGCGCTGTTGTCGCTGCTTTGTTCGAGGAGGAAAAGAGCGGCGATCCGATTGGCTGAGCCCATCGCCGCGCGCTGAATTTGAGCGCTCGGGCTGGACAATCTAATCTCCGGCGACGATTGCTCCACTGGTCAACAGGGGGGCGACACGATGGCGACCGAAATCCTCGAAGGGTCGATCGATCCGGCCGAGCCGCGGCGCAACAAGCGCGGCTATATGTATTTCGACCAGCTGCGTTTTCGCGACACGGCCGGAAAGGAGCGGATGCTGTCCAAGATCTGCGCCGGAGGCGATGTTGCGACTGCATTGCGCAAGGGTGGCGAGGGGCGCTTTTATCTGACCAAATGGGGCGGCCAGAACGGCATCTTCGGAGTGCGGATGAAGGACGGCGCCCAGGCCTATTCGCATTATAATAATATGGAACTCACCTTCTGGCTCGGAATCGGCGCCGGTGCGATCATGCTGGTGGTTTATCTAATGGGCTTCGAGGGCCGAATGATCACGCCGGTGGTGATTGGCGCTGCGCTGGCGGTGGCGCTGGTGTTCTTCCGCAAGCACAAATCGAATTCCAAGGCCGATTACGACCGAGATTCGGCACCGCGCTAGTCGGGCGCTGCATCGGCAATCGGCTGGTTCGCGGCCGACAAACATCGTGACAGGATCAAGTCCGGGGTGACGGATCGGGGACGCTCGTGCATCCCTGCCACCATGAGCAAAATCACCCGGTTTCGTCGATCGCGGCGAAGGAGCAGCGCGCCCAATTATCGAGGGACCGTTTGGTCGAGCCTCCTCGGCGCGCTCCGACCCTTCATTCTCGGCGCAATCGCGCTCGCCATCTGGCCGACGCTGGACCCGGCGCTGATCGAACCGCCGGCGTTTCTGTCGACCGGTCCGGAAAGGATCGACGAGCATTTCACGCGCTGCGGCCCAGGGCGCGGCCATGCCTGCGTGATCGAAGGCGACACCATCAAGCTGGGCCAGCGCAAGGTCCGGATCATCGGCATCGACGCCCCCGAAGTCGCCGCGCGATGCCCCAAGGAAGCGCAACTGGCCGACGCCGCAACGGTCGAGCTCCAGCGAATCCTCAACCAGGGCGCGTTTCAGATGGTCGGGCGGATCGATGACAGCCACGACCGCTACGGCCGCGATCTCCGAGCGCTCAGCCGAGTGCGCGCCGACGGCACCACCCAATCGATCGCCGAGGACATGCGGGCAAGCGGCCTGGCGCGGCGCTATCTCGGCGGATTTCGCGGCGGGTGGTGTTGAGGCGGCCAATTTGATCGGCAAGGAGCGCTCGAAAGGTCGCAATGGTCGCGGTCCTACACGTGCGGGCGCTGGAGGGCGCGCAGGCACGTGCGAGGACGCATGTACGCGCGAGGACGCATATACGCGCGAGGATACGCGGGCTTGGGTCAGCTCATTTCGCCCAGGCGCTCGTCGAATTGATCGGCCTCGTCATGCGGGCAGTCTGCTTCTTCGAGGTCGGTCAGGGCGGCGGTGAGATCGGGGAGCGACTGACGCGCGGTTTCGCGGGGGTCACCGGCGGCGCTCGCAAGCGCTCGGGCGGTGGGCGATCCGAACTGCAGCGGATCGAGCCGGGCGAGCAGCCAGGTGAGCAGATGATCGGACGGGATCTTACGCTCGGCGACCAGCTCGCCGTCCTTATAGACGCGTTCTGAGCGGCCGTGGAGCGCGCGGTCGAACGCGATCGCGGCGAGCCGGGTCGCGGCCAGTTGCAAGGCGCAATCCCACGCCCGGGCGAAACTTTCCGCACCGGCGCGGTTGCGCAGGCGATAGGCCGATGGCGACGTCGTCCCAGCCGCAGCCGCCGCCTCCCCGACGCAGCCGGTCAGCGCGAGATGATCGATAAACGCGCGCTGGCGAAGCGCGGTCCAGCCGGCGATGCGCTTGCGGGTCGGGGCGGGGAGGAATTCAGGGACTTGGGAGGTGTTGGGCTCGTCGAGCTCGGTGGCGAGCGGTGCGACGACTTTCAGGCGTGTGGCCATGGGCGACTCCTTGCGGGCAAGTGAGTCGATCCAGATAGATCAGAGCGGGGTCTGTAGGAAAATGGTTTTTCGCTTGGAGTGATACTTTGAGCGAGCGTCAGAGACCGGTTGCAGCTTTGCCCACTTCCAACTTAAGCGCGTCGAACCTTACCGGTTCAGCCAATTTTCGAAGGGTCGAGAGCGACAGGGATTTCTGGGCGGGCAGATCGCGTTCGGCGACGACGAAGAATTGCCATTGGTCGGGCACGCGGTGGTCGGCGCCTTCGTCGGTGCGGCCGTGCCAGCCGAAGATGTAAATTTCCGCGTTGCGGCCGACACCATCGATCCATGTGAAGCCTTCCCAACGGCCGGTTTTCGCGGCGATCGAGAATTGGGGTTTGGGAACTGGACCGCCGGGGGCTGACCAGCTCTGCAACGCCGCCGATTGCTTGATTTGGATGCGGAGCGGACCCTCGGCCTGCTTGAGGTCGAACGCCGCCCAATCCCCGGCGCACAGCTCCCATTCGGGCTCGAGCGCCATGGCAACGATCTCCTCAACCAGCTCGCCGCGCAGATCGTTGCGGATGATCGGCTTGCCGAAGCAGCGCTGGGCGAGGCGGGTGATGGAGGGTGGGACGGTCATGGGGTCATGATGGACAAGCTGGATCCCGGATCAAGTGCGGGATGACGGATTGGTGGCGAGCTTCGCATTAAGTATTGTGTCCCCGGAATTGCCGGTGTCCCCGGAATTGCCGTGTCTTGTCCCCGGAATTACGCCGCCTTGGCGGTGAGTTCGAGGCCGAGGGCTTTGAGAGTGCGGATTACCGAACTGATGTCGGTGTCCGCGCTCATCGCCGGGTCATCCGATATGCCCTTGGCGCGCGCCACGTCGTTGAGCGCGGCGGCGATGAGCGCCGGATCGCCGTCCTCGAACACGGCTTCCAGATAAGCAAGGATCGCGGCCTTGCTGTCGAGGTGGTCGGCGGCGTCCCAGCGGTTTGTTTCAATGCCCATCATTTGGCCTTCCATTGCGCGGCGAGCGCGCGTGCCCGGGCAATATCGGCCTGCTGGCGCGATTTGTCACCTCCGGTGAGCAAAAGTACCAAGGTCGTGCCGTGTTGCGCGAAGTAGATTCGATATCCTGGTCCGTAGTCGACGCGAAGCTCGCTGATGCCTCCTCCGAGCGATTTCGAGTCGCCGAAATTGCGGAGCGAAAGGCGGCGAATGCGAACGTCGATCCGCGCCTTTGACCGAACATCACGAAGCGCAGTGAACCATCGCGCATAGTCCTCGGTCTGGCGAACGGATATCGTATTTGGATTCGCCATTGCAGGCCCTCACCCCGGCCCTCTCCCGCAGACGGGAGAGGGAAATCACTCCGCCGCCACCCCCGCATCGCTGAACATATCCGCCTCAACCTCACCCTCGGGCACATCATTCGCGACCTCGCCCTTCGCCTTTTGCCGCCGGTCGAAGCTGTCCCACACTTCGTTCCAATTCCCCCTTGTCGCCGCCTTCGAATATTCCGTAGCCCTCGTCTCGAAGAAATTAGCGTGTTCCACTCCGTTGAGCATCGGGGCCAGCCAGGGGAGCGGGTGTTCGTCGACCATGTAGATGGGCGCAAACCCGAGCTGCCCGAGGCGCCAGTCGGCGATGTAGCGGATGTATTTCTTGATCTGCTTGGCGGTCATGCCTTCGACCGGGCCCATTTCGAAGGCGAGGTCGATGAACGCATCCTCGAGCCGGACGGTCTTCTGGCAGGCGTCGATGATCGCTTCCTTGACCGCCGGGGTCAGGCAATCGCGTTCCTTCACGAAGGCGTGAAACAGCTTGATAATGCCTTCGCAATGGAGGCTTTCGTCACGCACCGACCAGCTGACGATCTGCCCCATGCCCTTCATTTTGTTGAAGCGCGGGAAGTTCATCAGCATGGCGAAGCTGGCGAACAATTGCAGGCCCTCGGTGAAGCCGCCGAACATGGCCAGGGTCTTGGCGATATCCTCATCGGTATCGACTCCGAATTGCTGAAGATAATCGTGCTTGTCCTTCATCTCCTTGAACTGGAGGAAGGCGCTGTACTCGCTTTCGGGCATGCCGATGGTGTCGAGCAGGTGGCTGTAAGCGGCGATGTGCACCGTTTCCATGTTGCTGAAGGCGGCGAGCATCATCTTGATTTCGGTCGGCTTGAACACGCGGCCGTATTTCTCGTGGTAACAATCCTGGACCTCGACATCGGCCTGGGTGAAGAAGCGAAAAATCTGGGTCAGCAGATTGCGCTCATGATCGGTGAGCTTCTGCGCCCAGTCACGGCAATCCTCGCCCAGCGGAACCTCCTCTGGCATCCAGTGGATCTGCTGCTGGCGCTTCCAATATTCGAACGCCCACGGGTATTCGAAGGGTTTGTACTGCTTGCGGGCTTCGAGAAGGGGCATGTCAGTGGGCTCCGTTGAGTTCGATAAGGGTCGCGGCGCCGAGAATGAAAGCGACGACGGCGACGGTGATGATCAGCCAGCGCTTGCGCTCGGCGGCGAGTTCGGGGGCAAGGTCGGTCGCGGGCTGGGGGCGTGAATGGATGAGGACAATACTGCCCACAGCGAGACCGGGAATGCCGACGGAATAATTGCCGCGCGGCGCAAGCCCGAGCCAGCCGGCAATCTGCGCCGCCAACAGCAATAGCGTGATGACGAGGAACGCGACCCCGATCCATTGCACCCAGTTGAACGGGCGCAGCGGCGGTCCCGGCTGCGCGTGGGCATTGGGGTCGAAGCTGGATTGGCGGTAGCCGCTCATCCCTCGATCCTGTCGTCGTTTCTGCGCGCACGAACATCGATCACGCGGTCGCGGGTGACGGTGGTGGTCTTGCGGGCGCCGACTCCGAACACGACGATGCCAAGGAAATAGCCGAAATCGTACCAGCCGCCATTATTGGGCACGGAGTAGATCGCGACCGAACCGCTGAACAAGGAGACGATCCAGGCGACCGGAAAGATGAAGCCATGCCACAGGCCGAGGAGGAAGCCGGGGGCTTTGGCGGCGACGGCGTCGCTGGTCTGGGTTGCGGCGCAGGCGGTGAGCGACAGCATCGCTGCGAGCGGGGCGGTGAGCGACAGACGCTTCATTGGCTCGCCGCCTCGATTTCGGTCGCGCTCGGGTGATAGCGGAGCAGGCCGAGGCCATGAACGGTAAGGATCGCGGCGATGACGAACAGCAGCACCGCGCCCTGGCTGCCGTAGCGATCAGGATTGCCTTCGGTCGCTGGCGATGGCCGGCGATAAAGCCAGATGCCGGCGCCGAGGCAAATCGCGGCGAGCGCGAGTTCAATGAGGTCGCGGGGGTTCATTTGCGCCCCATTGCAACCGCTTCATCGAGGCGGTCGGAATAGGCGTTGAGCACGGCTGCGGTGCGCGAGACATAGGCTAAAGCATCGTCGAAGCGGCGCTGCTCAATGCCTTCGCGGATGCCGGGCAGGGTCTTGGCGCCGTAGCCGGTGAGCGTACCCGGGGCATAGACGAGGTTCTTGAACCACGGCCGCCCGGGAAGCCCGCGATCGTCGATCAGCAGCTGGTCGATTTGCGCCAGCGCGGCGATGATCCGCGACTGGGTCGCTGGCGGAAGCGTCTCGAGGCGCCCGACCAGCGCATCGGCATTGCCGGCCGAGCGGCCGAGCCGGTCCGCCGCATCCTGCAGCGCGAGCATGTCGATCAACGGTGTGACGCCCTTATATCCGGGCGCGATGGTGGGATCGTCTGGGTCGGAGGAAAATTTGAAATTCTGATCGGCGACCATCTGCTTGAGCGCGCGGTCCGAATCGCGCTG
>JBDSRE010000212.1:0-3047 GCA_039929465.1 Sphingomicrobium sp.
ACGGCATCGAAGCCACGGTGCGCGAGCTTGACTCGGTCTTCCAGCGCAACGGAGTCGAGCGCGTGCCTGCCAAGGGCTTGCCGCTCGATCCCAATAAGCATCAGGCGATGGTCGAAATCCCGAGCAACGAGCAGCCTGGTACGGTCATTGAGGAGATGCAGTCGGGCTATGTGATGAAGGACCGGCTGCTGCGACCGGCACTGGTCGGGGTGGCGAAGAAGGCGGACTGATCCCGCTTCGCGATTGCGTGGAACCTGTCGCCGGGATCGTGGCCCCTACAGCCGGAATTGCGCGCGAACGAAATAATAGCCGCCGTTGATTCCGTACGGGGAATATTTGGGATAGATTTCGACCGCTGGATCGCCGGCCAAGGCAGCGACCCGCAAGCCGGTGCCATTGACCCGGTTGGGGCGTACGTCGAACAGGTTGTTGGCGCCGATGCTGACGCTCACATGCTTTGTCGCTTCATATTCCAGAAAGACATCGGTCGTGAGTTTGACCCCGGTCTGGTCGAGGTAGAAGCGACCGTCGCCCGGGTCGGCGTAACGCGATGCGTTGCCGAACAGGTTTTCCTTTGCAGACAGGGTCCAGCGGGCCGCTCGGTATGTGCCCGAGAGAATGAATTTGTAGCGCGGCGACGCTGTCTCGAGGTTCGAAATCGCCACCTTGTCGAACAATTGTTGCCCCGACGCCGCGATCTGTGGAGGCGTTGCGCGAATGCGTGTGACCTTAGTTTTGTTGTAATTGCCGATCAACGACCAATCGATCCCCCCCGCTCGGCCGATCGAGGTCTTGAAGTTGAAGACGATGTCGACCCCGCGGGTGCGCGTATCGAGCCCGTTGGAAAAGACGTTGATGCCCGAGAATGGAACTGCTTCGAGCACGTTGCCGTTGGCGATGATCGCTTGGTTGACCGAATCCGATCGAACCACCCCGGCATAAGTGCCGTACAATGTACCGCTGCCGACCACGCGGTCGCGAAGGGAAATCTGATAGGCGTCGATCGTCAACGAGGTCCGCCGCGAAGGAGTCGCAACCACTCCGACACTGAAATTGCGCGAATGTTCGGGCGACAATGGCTTAATCCCAATCAGTGCGGCGGCCGGCGTGTTCGGCGACAGCTGCACAAAGGCCGAGTTGGGCTGGACGTTGGTGGCCGAATAATACCCCTCGGCGAGGGTCGGGGCGCGAAAACCGGTGCTTGCCGTACCGCGCAGCGCGAACGCCGGAGAAAATGCCTTACGGGCGGACAGCTTGCCGACCACGGTATCGCCGAAATCCGAATAATTTTCGTAGCGCGCGGCGACGTCGATGGTGAGGTCCGGCTGGGGCATTAAATTGAGATCGACATAGGCGGCGTGGTTGCGGCGCGAATGGCTGCTTGCATCGGTGAGCGAGAAGCCAGGAAAGCTCTGCGACCCGGCCTTGTAGCGTGAAGCTTCGTCGCCAGCTCGCAAAGCGTAGGTTTCGCGGCGATATTCAAAGCCCCCGGCAACACCGACCGGGAACCCCAAAGCGGTGGCGAATTGGCGGCTGACATCGAGGTTGCTGGTCCACTGGCTGGCCCGAAATCCGCCATTGTAGAAGTCGGGCGGGGTCGCCCCCGTGTCGACGAACAAATCGACATTCGCCGAATTCGTCACTTCGACCCGGTTATGGTTGAGCCCGTAGCTGGTGCTCAGGTCCCAGGTCCATCCGCCGAGATCGCCGCGAACCCCAAGGTTCATTGAATAATCGGTCGATTTCAGCCGGTCGATGGGAGTGAAGCCGTCGGGGTAAAGTTGCGGAAGGCGAGTCGGCAAGCGGAAGTTGGCAAAGCCCCCGGCGTTCTTCCGGCCGGCGGTGCCAAAGGCGTAGAGTTCGAGGTTTCCGCCGAGCGGATAAGCGGCGTTGGCTGCAAGGATGTCGAGAGTGTAGCGGGCGTCGCCGAAGACCTTGTTGACACGCGGATAACCGTTAAGATCGCGCCATTCCGGATGCTCACCCGAGGCTATTGCTCGCTCGACCCGTTGGTCCCGACCCCCGGCATTGCTGTAATCGTGAAAGCGATGCTCGACGGTCAGGTTGAGGAAGCCGCTACGACCGAGCGCGAGGCCGGCATTTGCCGATGCTCCGACGGTCTCGCCGTCGCCTTGGAAATATTGGCCGGCATAGACCTGCGCACTTCCTCCCGAAGACGCGGAATTGAGGATGATATTGATCACTCCGGCGACGGCATCGGAACCATATTGAGCGGCGGCTCCGTCGAGCAGCACTTCGATTCGCGCGATCGATGAGAGCGGGATAAAATGAAGATCCGGGGCCGCTCCGCCCTGGAAGGAGCTGGAAAGGATCGACAGGTTGGCGGTGCCGTGGAGCCTCTTGCCATTGATCAGGACCAGAGTGTGGTTGGGGGACAGACCCCGAAGTCGTGCCGCCAGGGTTTCGTTGGCAAGGTCGTTGCCGACCGCCTGGGTGTTGAACGACGCGACGATCGACGACAGCGCGTCATTAAGGTCGGGCGACCCGGCCTGCCTCAGTGCCCCGGCACTGACGATCTGGACCGGGTCGGCGCTGTCCTTGGCGTGAAGCCCCGAAAAGCGGGTTCCGGTGACGATGATGGTGTCGGTGTCGGTCGAAGACTGCGGCTGAGAGGCAATGGAATCGGCGGTTGCAAGCTGTGCCGCGACCGCGGCGGCGACCCAAACGATCATCGAAAATCCCCCTGCGCCGCCGACGCTTCCGCGCAACGAAAGAGCAGAGGCTTAGAGAGCGGTCCGCTGGGTGTCGAGCGCCCTCACTGAAAAAATCACGCTTTCGCGGCAGGTGAGCCTTTGAACGGAAACATTGCTCCAAGCGCCTCCGTCTGGTGGCCGTTGCTGGCCTCATGCCGGTGGAGGAAGTAGTCCGCCGTGATCACCGCTTGTTGTTCAAGCCCATATCGGCTGAAGGGTTTTCCGGGTTTGAGCTCATAATCGTAGCGGCAGAACGGGTGGCGCATTAGCGGCAGGAAATAGCGGCCGCGCTTCTGCGCCTGCCACACATGAGTCATTTCGTGGATGAAGAAT
>JBDSRE010000213.1:0-4811 GCA_039929465.1 Sphingomicrobium sp.
ATACGGTTGACGAACATTCGATCCGCGCGATCGGCCTACTTGCGAAGATCGAGCGCGGCGAGCTGGCCGAAGATCACCCGCTGTCGACCGCCTTGTTCCGCCAATTGGGATCGCGACGGACATTGTACGTGGCGGTTCTGCTGCACGACATCGCTAAAGGGCGGAAGGGCGACCATAGCGTGCTCGGCGAGGAGGTGGCATATCGGCTTTGCCCGCGCTTCGGGCTCGACCCGGCTGAAACCGAGACCGTGGCGTGGCTGGTGCGAAACCATCTGCTGATGAGCGCCACCGCTTTCAAGCGCGACCTGGCCGACCCCAAAACGATCGTCGATTTCGTCGGCCAGGTGCAGAGTCCCGAGCGACTAAGGCTATTGCTGATGCTGACCGTGGTCGACATCCGCGCCGTCGGCCCGGGGACGTGGAATGAGTGGAAGCGGCAATTGCTGCGCACGCTATACGACGCCGCCGAAGAACGACTGCGGCTTGGGCACAAGCAACGCGGACGCAGCGAGCAGGTTGCTGCACGGCAGCAGGAACTGGCCCGCGACCTTGGCTGGCCCGCGGCGGCGGCGCGGGCGCATGCGCGGCGCTTGCCCGACAGCTATTGGCTGGCCGAACCCAAGGCATGGCAATTGGCCAATGCGCGGCAGGTTGCCGCCGCCGAATCACGAATCGGCGAGTTGCAGCCAAGCGTCGTCGCGGGCGACGAAGCAGGCTCGGGCGCGACCCGGATCAGCGTCTTCGCGCCCGACCGGCCCGGGCTGTTTTACCGGATCGCGGCGGCGCTGGCAGGCACGGGCGCGTCGATTATCGATGCCCGCATTCACACCAGCTGCGACGGCATGGCGATCGACAATTTGTTGGTCCAGGATGGGCAGCGGCGGCCCTATGCCGATCGCAAGTTGCGCTCGCGACTGGTCAAGGCGGTCGAACAGGCGCTTGGCGACGAGGTGCTTCCGCCGCCGCCGCCGAGTCCGCCGCTACCGCGTCGCCGCGCTGCTTTCTCGATCGCGCCGTCGGTAGTAATCGCCGAGCGAGCATCGACCCGGACGACGGTGGTCGAGGTTAATGCGCGCGACCAGGTCGGCCTGCTGGCGCGGCTTGCGATGGCGATCCACGAGCTTGGCCACCAGATCCATTCGGCGCACATCGCGACTTATGGCGAGCGAGCGGTCGACACATTCTATTTGACCAATGCCGCCGGGCGAAAGCTTGGAGCAAGCGAGATCGAGACGTTGCGGCTGGCGCTGTCCGGGGCCGCGGGCAAGACCAAGAAAAATAGTCGCACAGCCTGACCGGGTTCAACCAAGCCCCGCACAAGAAAAAGGCCCCGCCGGATGGCGAGGCCTTTTCTTTTGCTGAAGGCAATCGCCTTAGCCGCGTTCCGGCTCCGGCGGCGGCGGCGGCGGCGGAGGCGGCGGCGGGCAGCTTGCCGAGGCCAAGATCACCGTTCCGTCGCTGCAGGTCTGGGTCGGCTCCGGCGGCGGCGGCGGCGGAGGCGGCGGCAAGGGCTCAGCCACCGGCACGGGGCGCGGCTGACCGAGGCGACCCTTAAGCGTCAGGCCGTAGGTCCTCGGCTCGCCGAGGAAGGCGCCGAACAATTGCGTCGAGCGGCCGAAAGCTGCGGGGGTTGTCGGGTTGCAGAAGTTGTTGAGCGCGCCGCGCTCGGTGCAGTTGCCTTGCAACGGCACGTCGAACGCCACCTGCTTGTAGTTCTGGTTGAACAGATTCTGGCTCCAGATTTCGACCGCCCACATATTGTCGGGGCCGCGCAGGCCGATCCGGGCATTGACCAGAGTGAATGACTTCTGGACCTTTTCGATGTCGAGATCAGAGCCGGTGTTGTAGCTGCTTGAGTGGCGCGCATCGATGTAGAACAAGGCGCGAAGGCCGCTCGACCCGATCGGCGGAGTGTAGCTGAACGAGCTGGTCGCGACGACCTCGGGCGCGTTGGAAATGTTGCGCCCCGGCAGCTGGAACAATTGGCTGGAGATGGGCTGGCCCGACGAGCCGACCAGATTGTTGCGATATTTGGTCTGGACGTAGGTCAGGCCGAAGTTGAGCCGCGCGTCGCGGAACGGCCTTGTATAGATTTCCAACTCGGCACCCTGCGAGCGGACGCCGCTCTTGACCTTGCCGTCGCAGAAACCGGTCAGGCTGCTGTTGTCGGTGTCCGACCCGACGATATCGTCGCAGCTGTTGATGTTGGCGACTTCGAAATTGATGCCGTTGAAGGTGTTGAGCTGGAAGTCCTCGAAATCCTGGCGGAAGACCGCGAAATTGGCATCGATCCGCCCGCCATTATACTTCATCCCAAGCTCGAACGCGGTGTTGATCTCGGGATCGAAGCGGAGGCTGCTGACCCGCGCCGACGGCAGAACCGCGCCAGTGCCGTTACTGCGCGGAAGCGAGGAGCGATCGAGGTTGAACCCGCCCGCCTTATAGCCGCGCGACGCACTGGCGTAGAGCAGGATCTGGTCGACCGGCTTCCAGCTCAGCACCACCGTGCCCGACAATTTTCCTTCTCGCTTGGCGTCACTGTCCGAATAGCTGCCGCCCGGAACGCTTGGAATAACGCAGGGAAGGGTCTGAAGCGTCGGAATCGCTGCTGCATAGAAAGCACACAGCGTGTTGCTGGTTTGATCGTTCAGATCAACATTGAGCCTTTTCTTGTCCCACGTGTAACGCGCGCCGAGGGTCAGCTTGAGCCGGTCGGTGATTGAGAAAATGTTGTGCGTGAACAGCGCGAAATTATTGTCCTTCTGGACATATTCATCGTTGACCGCGACTCCGCTGAAGGTTCGCGCGCCGGCGCCCGAGGCGATCGACAAGTTGGTGAAACCACTGTTGGTGAAGCCTGGCCCGGCAAAGACGCCAAGCCGGGCGAACGCCGCCAATGCGGTGGCGCTGGTGCCGACAAACGGTAGGATTGCGCCAGCCACCGCCGGGTTGAAGCACGTCGGATTGGTCGGCGCGACCAACGCCGGCTGGTTGGTCGACAATGCGAAACTCTGCGCCACGAGGCAGTTGGCGTAGCGCGAATAATCCGCGCCATAAGCGAAATTATCCTTAACCCGCAGGTTTTCGGCCGAGTAGAAGCCGCCGACCAGCCAGTCGAGCCGGTCGCCGAACGCCTTGCCCTGGAGGCGAAGTTCCTGGGTGAAAGTCTTGAAGCGGGTGGCCGCGCCGCCGCTGCCGTCGCGGTAAAGGATGTCGAGATTGTTGAAATCGGCGTCCTGGCCGCGCTCGTAATCATTGAAGCGATAGGCGGTGATCGAGGTCAGCTCGACCGCGCCGAAGTCGTAGTTGATCTCGGCCGAAAGACCGTAATCGACGACGTCTGAATTGTAGCTGCGTCCCGGTGTGATCGAAGTTTCACGATCGTAGGGATCGTCGTTGATGATCGCGCCGAGGCCATTGTCGGACGACCCGCGGCCGGTGAGGATCCGCATGATGCTCGAATTAACGGACCGAAAGGTGTTGGGGCCGGTGCGAATCTTGTCTTCGGCCTGCAGGTATACGGCGCCGCAGCATTCCTCGTTGCGCTTGGTGTAATCGCCGATGATCCGAACCGAGAAATTGTCGGTCGGTTGATAGAGGATCTGGCCGCGCAGCAGCCAGCGATTGCGGTCGTTGACCCGGTCGCCCGAGATGACGTCCTTCAAGAAACCATCGCGCTTTTGGTATACGCCGTCGAGGCGAACCGCGAGCGAATCGGTGAGCGGGCCGGTGACCCCGCCCTCGATCCGGCGCAGGTTGAAATTGCCGATCGTCGCTTCGCCGTAGATTTCCCGCTGGAACTTGGGCTTGGCAGTAATGATGTGGATCAGGCCGGCCGACGCGTTGCGGCCGAACAAGGTGCCCTGCGGCCCGCGCAACACTTCGATCCGGTCGATCGGGCCAAGCTCAGTCAGGCCGGTGGCGGTGCGCGAGCGATAGACGCCGTCGATGAAAACCGCGACCGAGCTTTCGAGACCGGCATTGTCGCCGACCGTGCCGACGCCGCGGATCCGGGCGACGCCCGCACCGGCTTCGGAAGAAGTCGAGGAAACCAGTAGCGACGGGCTGACCTGGGTCAGCGCGCGAATGTCGGTCGCGCCGCTGTTCTTGAGCGTTTCGCCGGTCACCGCCGACACCGCCAGCGGCACATCGCTCAGCGCTTCGTTGCGCCGAGTCGCCGTGATCACGATCGCGTTCTGGTCGTCGGCTTCTGCCGCTTGGTCAGCGGTATCGACCGACGCCGCTTCGACTGGCGCTTCGGCCGGGGTCGAAGGTTGTTCGGTGGTATCTTGAGCGAAAGCGGGTGCCGAGAAAGCGACGAGTGCAGCCGAAAGCAGCCAAATCGATTTGCGCATGATATCCTCCCATTACCGGTCGCACCTTTTGCCAGGCGCGTTACGGATCGGGTGGAAAGCTAATCCAAGCAGCCCCGACAAGGAAGCGAGGCAAGCGTTTGAAGTGCGCGAAAGCTTGGCTTTGCGACAAAAATGCATCACGTCTCGCGAAACACTTGGTTTCCGTAGCGGAACCTTACTTGGGCGAAAGCACCATCAGCATCTGTCGACCCTCCATTCGGGGATGGGCTTCGATCTTGGAGATACTCGACGTCTCTTCCGCGGCGCGCTGGAGCACCGCCATGCCAAGCTGGCCGTGGGCCATTTCACGGCCACGAAAGCGCATCGTCAGCTTGACCTTGTCGCCATCTTCCAGAAACTCGACGACCTTCTTCATCTTGGTCTGATAATCATGGTCGTCGATGTTGGGACGCATCTTGATCTCCTTGATCTCCTGCGTCTTCTGCTTCTTGCGCT
>JBDSRE010000214.1:0-4518 GCA_039929465.1 Sphingomicrobium sp.
TGGACCATGTCGCGGGCGGCCCGTGGCTGTTCCCGAGCGGCAGGAAGCATCTCAGCCGGGTGCGATTGTTCCAGATCGTCCGAGCGCTCGCCGCCGATGCCGGGATTGCCCCCGACCGGGTCAGCCCGCACGTCCTGCGCCACGCCTTTGCAACCCATTTGCTGGCGGGCGGCGCCGACCTTCGAGTGCTCCAGTCGCTGCTTGGCCATGCCGATATCGCGACGACGCAAATCTACACCCATGTCGACAGCGCCCGGCTGGTCGAACTGGTCAATGCTCGTCACCCGCTTGCGACGCGCGGTGATTGAGGGGCGTTGACGGCGGCGGCGGCTTGGTTCAACGGCGGCGCGCAGATGCGACACTACCTCGATTTTGAAAAACCGATCGCCGAACTCGAAACCCGGGTCGAGCAGTTGCGCGAAACGGCGACCAATGGCGCGGTCGACATCGACAGCGAAGTGGCCAAGCTCGAGGCCAAGGCCAACAAGCTGGTTCGCGATACCTATGCCAAACTCAGCCCGTGGCAGAAGGCGCTGGTCGCGCGCCACCAGGACCGGCCGCATTTCAATCATTATGTCGCTGGTCTTGCCGACGATTTCGTACCCTTGGCCGGGGACCGCGCCTTTGCCGACGACCAGGCAATTATCGGTGGGCTCGCCCGGATCGACGGGCGCAAGGTGATGCTGATCGGGCATGAGAAGGGCGACGACACCGCCAGCCGCCTCAGGCACAATTTCGGCATGGCCAAGCCCGAAGGCTATCGCAAGGCGATCCGGCTGATGCAGCTTGCTGACCAGTTTGGACTGCCAGTGGTTACCCTGGTCGACACCCCTGGCGCCTTTCCCGGAGTTCAGGCGGAGGAGCGCGGCCAGGCTGAAGCGATTGCTCGCTCGACCGAACAGTGCCTGAACCTGGGCGTACCGCTGATTGCGGCCATCGTCGGCGAAGGCGGGTCGGGAGGAGCGGTTGCGATTGCCGCCGCCAACCGTGTGCTGATGTTCCAATATGCGGTCTATTCGGTGATTTCGCCGGAAGGCTGCGCCTCAATCCTGTGGCGCACTGCGGACAAGGCCGCCGATGCCGCTGAGGCGATGAAAATGACCGCGCCCGACCTCCACGCGCTTGGCGTCGTCGATCGCATCGTCGAGGAACCGTTGGGCGGGGCTCACCGCGATCCCGATGCAGCGATCGGGGCTTTGAAGGGAGCGCTGATCGAAGAGCTTGACGGGCTGAAGCCGCTAACCGCTGACAAGGTTCGCGCCCAGCGCAGAGCCAAGTTCCTCGCCATCGGCTGAGCGGATCCCCCGCGCCGGAACCGGTTCAGTCATCCCCCGTTCAAACGGTTCGCGCTTTTTAGAGCGGACCAACGGAGGTTTGATCATGCGTCGCGCTGTCTTGTTCATCACTGCCGCATCGCTCGCCGTCGGCCCACTGGCCGCGCAACCTTATTATACCCAGCCCAATCAACAGGCTTATCCGCAGGGATATCCGCAGCCATATCCCCAGCCTTATCCTCAGCGCTATCAGCAGCAGCAACAGCAGCGCGCTCGCGTCCTCGACCCCCGCGACGTCGCCGAGGCGCAGCGCGAATATGCCGAGATGGTTCAGGAACTGGGCGGTGCCGAAACCGGGGCGCGCGCAACCTATGTCGATTCGGTCGGCCACAAAGTCGCGGCCTTTGCCGGAGTCGCCAATCCCGGTCAGGCAATTCGCTTCACTTCGCTCAATTCGGCGGTCGAGAATGCGTTTTCGGTCCCCGGCGGCTATGTTTATGTGACGCGCCAGCTGCTGACGCTGATGGACGATGAGAGCGAGCTTGCCTTCGCCCTTGGTCACGAGGTCGGGCATATCGCCGCAAACCACGCTCATGCGCGCGAGGCTTATGCCCGGCGCAGTAACAGCGCCGGAATCTTCGGCCAGCTGATCGGCGCGGTGCTCGGCAATAATATCATCGGCAACTTGATCACGCAGAATTCGCAGCGGGCGTCGCAATTGCGCACCTTGAGCTTCTCTCGCGACCAGGAATATCAGGCCGACGAGCTGGGGCTGCGCTACATGCTTGCCGCCGGATATGATCCCTCGGGCGCGCCCGAGGTGCTTGCCGCGCTGAGCCGGGCAACCGCACTTCAGACTCGGATGCAAGGCCGTTCCAACCGCCAGACTCCCGAATGGGCAAGCACCCATCCGCTTAGCGAAAACCGCATGCAGCGCGCGTTTCAGGCGGCTCAGCAGACCGGACAGCTGGGGCGGGGGATCAAGAACCGCGATGCTTTTCTGGCCCAGCTCGAGGGCGCGTATGTCGACGATGACCCTGCCCAAGGAGTCATCGATGGGGCTGTGTTCACCCATCCCGACCTCAGGATCCAGTTCCAGGTGCCGCAGGGTTATCTGATGTCCAACGGCTCCACCGCGGTCAGCATTTCGGGCAGCGCCGGCAAAGCGCAGTTCGGGGGCGGGCGGTTCAGCGGAACGCTCGACCAATATATCCTTGGTGTGTTCCAGGAATTGACCAGCGGCCAACGGCAGCTTGCAGTGCCACCGCCGCAGCGGCTGATGATCAACGGCTTGCCGGCGGCGATCACGACCGCCCGGGTGAATACGCAGTCAGGCGTGGTCGACGCCAGCGTCGTTGCCTATCAATGGGCGCCCGACCGCGTTTATCACTTCGTCATGCTGGCCCAGGGCGGAGTTGGAACCCAACCATTCGTGCCGATGATCAATTCGCTGCGCAAGATCACGCCGGCGGAAGCAGCGGCGATTCGTCCGCGGGTAATCCATGTGGTCAGCGTTGCACGCGGCGACACGGTCCAGTCGCTGGCGGCGAAAATGGCCTATCGCGATTACAGGGTCGATCGCTTCCTCGCCGTCAACGGACTTGCCGCCAATGCGGTTCTGGCTCCGGGAAGCAGAGTGAAGCTCGTTGTTTTCGGTGATCGCCGAACCTGAATCGGAAGGGTTTGCCTAACCGGCGCTTTGGATGTTTGTGCTGACCTTGGTCCACAATCCGCCGACTCCGCCGCCAAGACCGGCAAGGGCGCCGACTATTGCAACGACGATGAGCGCCGCGATTAGGCCATATTCAATCGCAGTTGCGCCTCGCTCATCGCGTTTAAGCGTGCGCAGCCATGTCCGGACAGCAGTCACGCCACCCTCCTCTGATCGGTTCCACGAGCAACGGCATAATCGAGACCGGTTAACAACTTGTGCGGTGGGCCGGTTAACGCTCGGCTGCCCATCCGGCGAAATGCACCAGTTCGAAGGTTTCGACCGTCTTCCCCGCGCTGCCGGCTTGATCGAACGCTGCTGAGGCAGCAGCATATTGCGCCCGTGACAATGGCTGGCGAGGTCGTTCGGCAAGGATATTGGTGCCGCCCATCGCGCGCAAATCGGCGATCAGCCGGCCGAACGAGGGATAGGACACCCGGACTCGATCGATGTCGACCACTGGCCGGACAAGACCGGCCGCGCCGAGCAGTCCGACCAGCGCCGATGGCTCGATGCGCGGGTGGACATGCGCCCGCGCCGCGCCGTTCAGCTGATCGGCAACGCGCATCACGCCGCGCAAGGCTGGCAGGGTTTCGCCGCCCGACATCGCCCCGATCAGCAGCCCGCCGGGCGTGAGCGAGTCGGCCAGCGCACGGAGCGCGCCAGGCAGATCGTCGATGGTGTCGAGGGTGCCGATCGCGACGATCAGGTCGAAGGCATTGGCGCGCGCGGCGATCCGGTCTTCGATCACCGTTCCGCCACCCGCCGCAATCGCGAACAAGGGGCCGGGGTCGAGCACCGCAACCCGCTCCGCCGCTGTCAGCCGGCCGGGCCAAGCCGGGTCGGGGCAACCGATCAGCAAGGCATTGCCAAATCGCCGGTCCATCATGTCGGTCCGCTCAAGCACGTCGGCGAAGGCGCGTTCGTGCAGGAACAGCTCGGCCCGGATGCGCGTGGCGCGGTCGCGGCGCTGGGCGCGCAAGTGCATGTCGAACAGGGCGGCCATCTTTGATGCTTGTGCGACGGCGCGCGCCCAGCGACAAGCCGGTCATGCGCTGGCTCCGTTCGATTGCTCGATCATTGCTCGACTTCATGCTTCCGCCGCGCTGCGCCGGGTGCGGGACGATTGTCGATCAGCTGCATAGTTTCTGTCCCGATTGCTGGACCAATGTCGAATTCCTCGGCAATTCAGGCTGCGTCACTTGCGGCATTCCGCTTGAGGCGACCGATGCCGAGCACTGCGGCGCCTGCCTTGCTCAGCCGCCGCTGGTCGCCCGAACGCGCGCTGCAGTCGACTATGACGATCTGTCGCGGTCGCTCGCAATTCGCCTCAAATATGGCCGAAAGGTCGCGCTTGCGCGGACCATGGGCCGGTTCATGGCGCCTTTGATTGACGTGGAAGGTTTGGGCGAAAGCGACGGTGATGGTGGGGCGCTGCTGATCCCGGTTCCGCTTCATCGCACCCGATTGTGGCAACGCGGGTTCAATCAGGCGGCGCTGATTGCCGGCGACCTGTCTCGACGATTGCAGCTA
>JBDSRE010000215.1:0-7796 GCA_039929465.1 Sphingomicrobium sp.
GAGCCGCACAGCACCGGAACGAAGGCGCGGTCGAGCGTGCCCTTGCGGATGAGGCGCTTGATCGTCGCCGCGTCGGGCACATCGCCGTCGAGATAGGCCATCATCACTTCATCGTCCTGCTCGACGATACCTTCGAGCAGCATGTGGCGATACTCGGCAGCCTTGTCGGCGAGGTCGGCTGGGATATCGACATAATTGAAATTGGCGCCGAGCGCTTCGTCTTCCCAGATGATTCCGCGCATGTTGACCAGATCGACGACGCCCTTGAGGTCGCCTTCCATGCCGATCGGGAGATAGAGCACCAACGGCTTGGCGCCGAGGCGGTCGATGATCGACTGGACGCAGAAATAGAAATCGGCCCCGGTACGGTCGAGCTTGTTGATGAAGCACATTCTGGGGACGCCGTATTTGTCGGCCTGGCGCCACACCGTTTCCGACTGCGGTTCGACCCCGGCAACGCCGTCGAATACCGCGACCGCGCCATCGAGCACGCGAAGGCTGCGCTCGACTTCAATGGTGAAATCGACGTGGCCAGGTGTATCGATGATGTTGATCCGGTGTTCGGGCCCCTCGCCGTCCTCGGCCTTCCAGAAAGTGGTCGTCGCAGCGGACGTGATGGTGATCCCGCGCTCCTGCTCCTGCTCCATCCAGTCCATCGTCGCCGAGCCCTCATGGACCTCGCCGATCTTGTAGGATTTGCCGGTGTAATAGAGGATTCGCTCGGTGGTCGTGGTCTTGCCGGCGTCAATGTGCGCCATGATGCCGATGTTGCGATACCGAGCGAGCGGATGGCTGCGGGCCATTTTGGTAAACTCCGTGTGCCCCTGTGGGACGTTCGTTCCCCGGCACAGGCCGGGGTCCAGAAATTGAAAAGGAAGCTGAGACCCGACCTTCGCCGGGGCTCAACAAGATATACGTACTACCAGCGATAATGCGAGAAAGCGCGGTTGGCTTCGGCCATGCGGTGCGTATCTTCGCGCTTCTTGACCGCGTTGCCGCGATTTTGAGCCGCATCCATCAGCTCGCCCGAAAGGCGCCCCGACATGGTCTTTTCGCTGCGCGCTCGGGCTGCAGTGATAAGCCAGCGAATGGCCAGGGCCTGGGCACGCTCGACGCGCACGTCGACCGGAACCTGGTATGTCGCACCGCCGACCCGGCGGCTGCGCACTTCGATGCCCGGCTTGATGTTGTTGAGTGCTTCGTGGAACACTTGGATCGGTTCGCGCTTGAGGCGGGTCTCGACGGTTTCCAGTGCACCATAGACGATGCCTTCGGCGACCGACTTCTTGCCGTCAAGCATGACCGAATTCATGAACTTGGAAAGTACCTCGTCACCGAACTTCGGATCGGGGAGGATTTCGCGCTTTTCTGGGCGACGACGACGGGACATACACTTGTTCCTTTCTCTTCAGCCGTATCCGGAACCCGTCCGGGGCTTACTCGCGTTGCTTATTTGGGACGCTTGGCGCCGTATTTGGAGCGCGACTGCCGACGGTCCTTGACCCCTTGCGTATCGAGCACCCCGCGAAGAACGTGATAGCGTACACCGGGAAGGTCGCGCACACGGCCGCCGCGGATCAGCACGACGCTATGTTCCTGGAGGTTATGCCCTTCGCCCGGAATATAGCTGATGACTTCGCGCTGGTTGGTCAGGCGGACCTTTGCAACCTTGCGCAACGCCGAGTTCGGCTTCTTCGGAGTCGTCGTATAGACACGGGTACAGACACCGCGCTTTTGCGGGTTCTGCTCCATCGCAGGGACCTTGGACTTGGCCTTCTGCGGTTCGCGACCCTTGCGGATCAACTGGTTAATCGTCGGCATGAAGCCTTCACCTTTCGTTGCGGGCAAACCCCCGCGGTTACTTTGCCCAACGAAAATGCGCGAAGCCCCGGCGGCTTGAAGCCACCCGGCCATCACGTCGTCGAGCAATGTTCAGCTCTGCCCGGCGAAGGACGAAGAATCGCAGCCTCCGCGGACGAGCGGGCCATTAGGGCGGATTGCCCGCGGGGTCAACGGGGCCGGAGCCATTACGCACCGGCCCCGAACCGTCATTTGCCGGACTGCCGCCGCCCGACTTCCTGGATGAACTTGAATACCTCGGGGGAGAAAGGCGCATTGGGCACTTCGCTCTTCCACTCGTCCATATGCTCGTAGAAATTGCTCACGCCCGTCATCATCGCCGGTGTTGCGACATCGGTGAACGGTTTGAGCAATTCCTGCCATTCATTGAATAAGGTGAGCGCTTCCTTGCTGTCGGGGCCGAGCGGAATGACCGCCTCGACCCGTGCACTGAGGTCCGCCCATTTGCGGTTATACTCCTCCTGGTCGAACTCGCCCGGCGGTGGCATGCGCTTGGCGAATTCGGCTTTTTGTTCGGGCGTGAAATAGCGGTCGGTGACGTCGGTCCATTGCTTCTCGGTCATAATCAGTTCCTCGTTTGAAATGAGCGAGCAAAAGGTCGCTGCGTCGACGGGCTCGCCGCGGTCGATGCGTGACTTGACTGTCAGGAGCAGGTCTCGCGCCTCCTCCAATTCGATACGTTTGGCGTCGAGCGCAACAAGCTGCGCGTCGATCAGCGCCGCAAGGTCGAGGCTTCGGCCGCGGGTCAGCGCGCCGATCTGCGCCAGGGTCAGCCCGGCGCGTTTCAGGGCCACGATCTGGTTGATCCGCTCAAGCTCCGCCGGCCCATAGAGCCGACGCCCGCTGTATGTCCGAAGCGGCTCGATCAGCCCCCGCGCCTCGTAAAACCGAAGCGCCCGGCTGGTCAGGCCGGTCCTTTTCACAACATCGCGAATGTCCAGAGGCTGGGTCATGCGCCTCCTATACAGGTTGACCATGGGTCAACTTCAAGCGCGATTTCTTCGGTGCGAAACGACATTGGCCTCGCGTCCGATCGCGATTTGCGCTACTCTGTGAGCATTCGATTTGACCGATTGGCGTTCAAGGAGAAACCACATGCCCTGGAAAGAAATTGTCGCCGCTGTGAGTATGATCGCGGTAGCCTCGCCAGTATCGGCCTCTCAGGTCGTCCCGGATTCGCAGCCGGGGGCGCCGCAAGCCTCCGCCGACTCCAAATATTGCTTGCGGGTTGAAGCCGCCACCGGAACGCGCCTCGAAACGGTTCAGTGCTGGACCAGAGAGCAATGGGCCGAAATGGAAGTCGACGTCGACAAGGATTGGGCCAAAGAAGGCGTCAGAATTACCAGCTGACGACTGCTGGCGGTCCTACACGCCGTTGCCCTCAACGAAGCCGTTATCGAACATTGAGACCGGAGCTTGGACGCGCGGCCTCGAAAACTCGCTTGGCCACTTCCGCCGAACGATAGGTGTTGAACAGCGCGTTCTGAGTGGTGGGAATGGGCTGGCCTTTGTGGTCGCGGGGCGGGACAGGCTTCATCTGGACAGGGACCATCGCGCACGCCGCGGAAACCAGACCAGGCTCGACCACCTGCTTTGTACGAAAGAGATTGATGTCCACCGCATCGATCAGGCTGCAGTCCTGAATCCGGCCCGAAGCGTCGAGAAAGAATTGAATTTCGAACTCTTCGACCGGCGACGAGTCCACCGGCAGTGGAATCGCAACTCCGTAATTAGAAACCCGATAGCTGAAAGAATCGTCCTGAATGTTGGCCACGGCGATCAATTTACGGTAAATTCCGATCACCTTTTTGCCATCAGGACCGCGGGCAGCCTCAAACTCCCCGCGCTTTTGCAAACGGCTGCACACATAGGGGCCCATTTGCGGGTTTCCCAAATAAGCGTGGCCGACACAGCCAGCAAAACCGCCATATTTGTTGACGGTGATTTCAGCGACCACCAGCGACACTTCCCCCGGCGCCAAGCCACGTCGCGGATAGTCGTAAACAGGCGACCACCAGTCGGTGGTCATCGCCGGAACCGGTGCCGTGGCCGTAGCGGCGGCAAGCAATAGACTGGAGATCATCAGATTATGTTGGCGGGAGTGGTTCTCCCTGTCGAGTCTCGCGATCCGGCCTAGTCGGTTTCGCCGAAATCCTTCACCGGATCGTGGCCCCAGTTCATCAGGCTGTAGCGCCAGCGCGAGGTAAAGATATTTTCGGGGCGCTGGGCGCTGTGGCGGCGGATGAAGCCGACGACCTTACGCATATGCGCTTCATCGGCGGCGGTGAGGTGCGCTTCGCTGGTGACAAGGATCTCGACAATTCGCCGGCCGCTGGCATGACCGACGCTCTCTGTGCGTTTCCCGTCCTTGCCCTTCCACCCGACCTTCTTGCTGTCGTCGCTGGCGAGCCATTCGGTGAGTTCCGCGGCACTCATGTTGACCAGCTCGGCGAAATTCCGGCGAACGGTTTTCACATCGGTGCTGGCCAAAATTTGTCGCCTAGATCAGGATTTAAATTCGTTCGCGGCGCCTTGCATCGGACGAATGAACATCCGCTTCAGCTCGGGCCAGCGGCGATGCGCTTCGGTCTCGACGTCGCAGACAATCTGTTCGACATCACCGGCGCTGATCTTGTCTTCAAAATCGACATTAATCATCGCTGTGATCTGGTCAGGCGCCGAGTGGATAGTGAGGACATGGCCGACCCCGACCACCCCCGGCTTGGCCGCCACGAGTTCGCGCAATTCGCGCACGAGCACCGGGTCGGCGGCTTCACCGATCAGCAGGCCCTTGGATTCGTAAGCAAGCAGGATCGCGGTCAGCCCGAGAATAATCCCGATGACGACCGATGCGGCGCCGTCAAAGAACGGATTGCCGGTGATCTGGGCCAGAAACAGGCCGCCTGCTGCAACGACGATCCCGGCCATTGCCGCGCCATTTTCGAGCAGAACGATGAATGCCGGCGGGTCTTTCGAGTGGACAATTGCTTCGAACCAGCCGAGCTCACCCTTGGCCGCCTTGAACTCATTAAACGCCGCTAAAGTCGACCAACCTTCGAGCAGGAAGGCAAACAACAACACTCCGTAGGCAACCAAGGGCGAGACCGCTTCCTCGGGACGACGGATGTGAATAAAACCTTCGTAAATCGACACCCCGGCGCCGAGCGCGAAGACCAGCACAGCGACGACGAAACTCCAGAAATACACTTCGCGGCCGTAGCCCAGAGGATGGCGTTTGTCGGCCGGCTTTCGCGCCTGCTTTCGGCCCCACATCAGAAGCAATTGATTGGTCGAATCGACGACGCTGTGGACGCCTTCCGTAAGCATTGCCGACGAGCCGGTAATTCCGGCAGCGATGAATTTGAGTACCGCGATGCCAAGGTTGGCGAGAAGCGCGATGACCAAAGTGCGGGTGCTTGCGGTCGGCGAACTCACTGGGTGCCGACTCCCTTGACCAGCTTACCGCCCTTGACCACCGAATCGACATGCTCAAGCACGGTGACATCGCTCAGCGGGTCTCCCTTGACCGCGATAATGTCGCCATAAGCGCCTGCCCGAAGTGTCCCGATGTCGCCCCGGCCATAAGCGATCGACGGGTTGAGGGTTGCCGCCTGGATCGCCTGGAGCGGACTCATGCCCCATTGCACCATCTTGGCGAACTGCTTGCCATTATCGCCGTGCGGATAAACCCCGGCGTCAGTCCCAAACAGCATCTTCACCCCGGCGCGGACCGCACGCTGGAAGGTCTGACGCTGCTTGAGGCCGATCTCTTTCTCCTTGTCGAGGCTCTGCTGCTCGGTGCCGTTGGCGGTTCCGGTGGCGAGGATATAATCGTCGTTGTAAATATCCATGTCGAACCAGGTGCCGTGCGCTTTGGCCAGCGCGATGGTGGAATCGCTCGCCAGGCTGGCATGTTCGATGGTGTCGACCCCGGCCAATATCGCGTCACGGATGCCCTCGTCGCCATGGGCATGGGCGGCGACCTTCATCCCCGTCATGTGCGCTTCCTCGACGATCGCTTTCATCTCATCGAGGGTGAGCTGTTGCGCGCCGACGCTGTCGGCCAAACTGAAAACCCCGCCAGTGGCGCAGATCTTGATCGATTGGGCGCCATATTTGTGCATGTAGCGGACCCGCTGACGACCCGCTTCGGGGCTGTCGATGATTGCCGGCGACTGCTTTTCCATCGACGGCGGAAGGCCGGCATTGTCGTCGCAATGGCCGCCGGTAGCGCCGATCGCATAGCCCGAGGGAATGATCCGTGGGCCGACTCCCCAGCCGCCGTCGATCGCCTGCTTAATCCCGACATCGTCGAAATTTGCAGCGCCGACATTGCGCACGGTGGTGAAGCCGGCGTCGATGGTCTTGCGGGCATTGGCCATTCCAACCGCCGGCCAGAAACTGTCGGTGTAGCGCAGCCCGGTGTAACCGCCGACTTCGGCCAGGCTGGTCAGATGGACGTGCATGTCGATCAGGCCCGGCAGCAAGGTCGCGCCGGGCAAGTCGATATGCTTGACCTCGGAGCCGAAGCGGATGGTGCGCGCATCGGAGACGGAAGTGATGTGGCCACCATCGTCGATGAAGATCGCGGGATGCTCGACATAGCGCCCAGTCGAAACGTCGAGCATGCGCTCGGCGGTAACGACGGTGGTGGCAGCGGCGGGGGCGGCAACAGCAAGCAGTGCAGCGCCAGCGAGGAAGATCATTCTCATGTGCGGCAAGTTCCCTAAATATGTACCACCCGCCCGAACGCGGCGAGGACGCTTTCGTGCATCATCTCGCTCAACGTCGGGTGGGGGAAGACGGTGTTGATGAAATCCTGGTCGACCAGCTCGGCGGTCTTGCCGATGGTATAGCCCTGGATCAGTTCGGTGACTTCGGCGCCGATCATGTGCGCGCCCAATAATTCGCCGGTTTTGGCGTCGAAGATGGTTTTGATGAAGCCCTCGACTTCGCCCAGCGCGATCGCCTTGCCATTGCCGATGGCCGGGAACTTGCCGACCTTGACCTCGTATCCGGCTTCCTTTGCAGCGGCTTCGGTCAGGCCGACCGACGCCACCTGCGGGCGGCAATACGTGCAGCCGGGGATGTTCTTGGGATCGGTTGCGTGGGGGTGTGCGTCCTTGTTGCCAAGCTCAAGCGCGATCGCTTCGGCCGCGGTCACGCCCTCATGGCTGGCCTTGTGGGCAAGCCACGGCGGCGCGGTGACATCGCCGATCGCCCAGACACCCGGCACGTTGGTGCGGCACATCGGGTCGGTGTCGATATGACCCTTGGTCGTCTTCACGCCGAGCGCCTCCAGCCCGATATCCTCGGTATTGGGCAGGATTCCGACCGCGACGATGCAATGCGAGAATTTGTGTTCGGCCGATTTGCCGTCGGCGGTTTTGATCTTGGCAGTCACGCCCTTGGCATCCGTGGTCAGGCTCTCGACCCCGGCGCCAGTTAGGATCGTCAGCCCCTGCTTGCTGAGGCTTTTGGCCAGTGCTTCGCTGACATCGGAGTCCTCGACCGGCACGATGCGGTCGAGCATTTCGACCACCGTCACCTTGGCCCCGAGATCGGCGTAGAATGACGCGAATTCGATCCCAATGGCGCCCGATCCGATGACCAGCAATTCGCCCGGCATTTCGGGCGGGGTCATCGCGGTTCGGTAAGTCCAGATGCGCTTTCCGTCGGACTTGGCGAAAGGCAGGTCGCGCGCCCTGGCGCCGGTAGCGACGATGATGTGCCTGGCGGTGAGTTCAGTCGATTTGCCGTCGGCGGTGACACTGAGCTTGCCCTTTCCGGTCAGCTTTCCCTCGCCCATGTGCACGGCGATCTTGTTCTTCTTCATCAGATGGGTGACGCCCTGATTGAGCTGTTTGGCAATCCCCCGGCTACGCGCGACGACTTTGGCGAGGTCGAACCCGGGCTTGCCTGCGATCAGCCCATAT